>NZ_JBHVGU010000008.1:178889-243750 GCF_042800575.1 Streptomyces sp. NPDC057616 | reverse complement strand
GGGGGGGTTTTGGTTGGGGGGGGGGGGGGGGGGGTTGTATGGGCCTGTTTTTTTTTTGGTTTTCCGTGTTGGGGTGGGGGGGGGGGGGGGGGGTGGTTCTTTCGGTTTCCCCCCCCCGCCACCATTCTTCGCCCGCCCTCATTCCTCAGGTCGTCGGGACGACGGCCTCGGAGGTCTCCGCTCCGGTGGAGCCCTCCGCCTCCCCTGCCTCGATCCGCAGTTCGGGAGCAGGTCGGCGGAAGCCCTTCGTGATCACCGCGAGCCAGACGATGCCGATCAGCAGCCAGGCCAGGCCGAGTTCGACGGCGATACCGCCGAGCTGGGTGATCAGGTAGACGTCGACCGCGGCGCCGACGGCGGGCAGGAGGAGGTAGCGCACCGCCGAGTGACGGGTTCCCGAGCGCCACTGCCGTACGGCGTAGGCGATCACGCAGAGGTTGACGAGGGTGAAGCCGAGGAACGCGCCGAAGTTGATGAAGGAGGTGGCGTCCGCGAGCGAGAGGTTCATGGCGAGCAGCCCGACCGCGCCGATGACGAGCACGTTGACGACCGGCGTGAGCAGCTTTCGGTGCAGGCGGCCGAAGATCCGCCGCGGCAGTGCGCCGTCACGGCCCATGACGAACATCAGGCGGCTGGTGCTGGCCTGGATGGCGACGCAGGAGGCGAACCCGCCGAGCATGCCGACGATGTTGGCGACGTCGGCGAAGGTCTTGCCGCCGACGGTGGTGGACAGCAGGTATCCGGCGGAGTTCTCGTCGGGGAACGAAGCGCCGGGGTGCGCCCACTGCATCAGGAAGGAGATCGCGATGAAGACGCCGCCGCCGGTCAGTACGGTCAGGATGATCGCGCGCGGGATCGTGCGCCGCGGATCGCGCACCTCCTCGCTGAGGGTGCTGACCGCGTCGAAGCCGAGGAAGGCGTAGGCCGCGACGGCGGCGGCAGCGGTCACGGCGGAGATGCTCGTGGCGCTGTTCCAGAAGGCGTGGCCGGCCGCGGCGTCGCCACCGTGCCCGAGGCCGTAATGGACGCACAGTACGGCCAGTACGACGAGGATCGCCGTGACGCCGAGCAGCAGCACCCGGTTGATCCGGTCCGCGACCTTGAGTCCGAGGACGTTGATCACGGTGGCGAGCACCACGTTGATCACCAGCCACGCCCACTCCGCAACGGCCGGGAACTGGGCGTGCAGGTAGATGGCCTGCAGCAGCCAGGCGACCATGGGCAGGAAGAGGTAGTCGAGCAGAAGCGCCCAGCCGGCGAGGAAGCCGACGCGGGAGTCGAGCTCCTTGCGGGCGTAGGTGTACACGGAGCCCGAACTGGGGTGGACCTTGGCCATCTTGGCGTAGCTGAGGCCGGTCAGCAGCATGGCGCCGGTGGCGATCACGTAGGCGGTGGGCGCCGCGCCCTTGCTGGTGACGGCGATGACGCCGAAGATCGAGGTGACGACGGCGGGTGCCATGTAGGCGACGCCGAAGGCGACCACGGAGACGAGTCCGAGGTCTCCACGCAGGCGGCTGGGCTGATCTGTCACGGCATTCTCGCTTCCCCGAGTGCGGAGCGGCTCTCGGTGGACGGGCTGGAGACGGGGGCGGGGGCAGTGGCTCCGGCCCAGGTGACGGGGTCGATGCGCCCTTGGTAGAGCGGCAGGGCGAGGGGCTGGTCGTCGGGGCGGAACTGCTGCCAGGGCCGGTTGAGCGCGGCCGTGCCGAGACGGCGGACGTTGGCGACCTCGTCCAGGTCGATCACGTCGGTGAGGGTGGTGTCGCTGTCGCCCACGGCCTCGGAGCGCACGGTGCCCTGCGGGTCCACGAGCAGGCTGCGGCCCGTACCGACGGGCGCGGCGCAGTTGACGCCGGCGACGAAGAGCTGGTTGACGATGGCGTTGGCGCGGGCCAGCACGAGCTCCTGCGCCCGGTCGCTGCCGGAGGTCTGGACGAGGTTCAGCACCAGCTCGGCCCCCATCCACGCGAGGTGCCGGGTGGTCTCGGGGAACCATGCGTCGTAGCAGATCGACAGTCCCACGCGGCCGATGCCGCCGAGGTCGAAGACGGTGAACTCGGCGCCGGGCGAGACCGTTTCGTAGGGCCGCCAGGGGAAGATCTTCCGGTACGCCGCGACCCGCTCGCCGCGCGGGGAGTACACGGGAGCGGTGTTGTGGACGCGGCCGTCGGCGGCGCGCTCGTAGACGCTGCCCGGGGCGAGCCAGACGCCCAGGTCGCCGGCCATCTCGGCAAGGGCGCGGTCACGGGGGCCGTCCATGGGCTCCGCGAGGATCTCCGCCAGCTCGGCAGGTGGGGGCGTCGTATCGCCGGTCGGGCCTCCCAGATGCAGCTCCGGATAGACGATCAAGGGCGCGTCGGGAAGCCCCGACGTACGGTTTCGCACGTCGGCGGCCAGGCCGTCGAGGTCGTCGGCGGCACGGCGGGCCGCCTGGGCCAGGACGAGGGGAACGGGACGGGACATGGATCACCAGGTTTGGGGTCGGGGACGGGCGGTGGGGCTGATCAGGACCGGTACGGAGCCGGTATGGAGCGGGTACGGAGCCGGCCGCGCCGGGGTCCGCAGTGGGGGCGCGGAGTGGCGCGCGGTGGGGTGTCCTGCGGGCCCGCGGCGGGCCGGGGTTTGTTAAACGAAATTTAGTTAATGAATGAGGGCGGGTCAATGGGTCGTGCCGGGCGAGATCCGAGGGCCTGCGGGCGGTGTGCGAACATGGCGCCCATGGCCCGACCGAGGAACCAGGCGGAACGCCGCGCCCAGCTGATCGACGCGACCGCCAGGACCGTGGTGGATCTCGGAGCGACGGCCACCAAACTGCGCGACGTCGCGAAGGCCGCCGGCGTCACCCCCGCCTCGGTGCTCTACTACTACGCCGACATCCAGGAGCTCTTCGCCGCGGTCTTCGAGCGCAGCGCAGCGACGTACTTCGTCAGCCGCGAGAAGGCCATCGCGGAGGCGGAAGGTCCCGTGGCACGTCTGCGCGCGTGCATCCACACCGGGGTGCCCTGGCCCGGCGAGGGTGAGGAAAGCACCCGGCTCCTCTTCGAGCTGTTCCCGGTGGCGCTGCGCAACCAGGGCGCCGCCGACCGGCAACGCGCCTTCACCACGCAGCAGACCGAGCTCTACCGGCACGTGCTCGAACTCGGCCGTCAGACGGGCGAGTTCACGCTCAGCGCCGATGCCCACGTCCTGGGCCGCTCGTTCGTCGCCCTGGAGGACGGCTACGCGATGGATCTCCTGGTCGGCAGTGCGACCGCCCAGGACATCGAGGACCGTCTCCTCGACCACGCGCGGATCGTCACGGGCAACGCGGCCTTCGACCGGCGTTCCTGACGGTCCGGCGCGCCGAGCGAGCCCCCTCCGGCGGGGACAGCCCGATGACCAACTCCCCCTGATGGCTGCCGGGTTGGCGTCAGGCCGTGGACGCCCATCCCGGAACGGTCGGCAGCACCTCGTCCGCGATGCGCAGCAGCACCGCGTCGTCCGGCACCCCTCCGTCGCCGCGCCACAGCGTCAACTCGAAGGAACCGCCGTGGTCCTTGGCGTCCTGCGCGATGACGAGGGCGCGAGCCGGGACACCCGGCCCACTCTCGGAGTCCTTGCCGTCCAGACGGAAGCGGATGCTGAGGGTGCGGTCGGAGTAGATCACGGCTTCACGGCCCAGAACCCGTCGCGGCTGTGCGTCGCCTCCGAGCAGCGCGGCCGTACCGGACACCGGAAGTCCGTCGTACGTGGCCGACAGCGACACCGTGTACGTCGCGAACTCGACCTGGGCCGAGGGCGTGGCGACCTCCTTGCCGCCCGCGAACTTGAACGAACCGCCGCTCCCACTGGCCGACTTGGCGCTCTCCTGCGGGGTGCCCAGCAGTTCGGGGAGATCGGAGCGGTTGAGCGCCGCGCACAGTTGCGCCCCGGAGACGCGTGACGGCGTCTTCCGGCTGCTCGCCGTGCTCTTGTCGGCCTCTCCGCCCGAGCACTTGGCGGGCCCCGAGGCCGTGGAAGAAGCCGAGTTCTGGCTGACGGCCCACAGGCCCAGACTCACCGCGCCCACCAGTACGAAGGCGGCAACGGCCTGCCCCCATGGGCCAACGCCCCTGCCGGGCGCTTCACTTGCGCCCTTGGGCGCACTTTCCTCGTCCCCCATGCCCCCACCTGACACGATCCCCCCACATGTGCGGGGTGACATTAGCCTGTGATCACTGGCTGGACAAGGCGATTGGCCACGCCCGCACACCGTGTGTGAGGTGGCCGCAGAATTGACGCTCGAAGGCGGCGTGGCCTGGGCATAGGCTTCGCTCGGCACGGACACGGCGGGGGCGGAGCGTATGAAGTCTGAGGAAGTACAGCGATGGGCGTCGTCGCTCGACGCCGTGGTGGTGTACGCGCAGGGTGCGCTCTGCACGCGGGTGGCCCGGGGCACCGTGCCGGCGAGCGGCAGGGTGCGCGTGACGGGGCTGCCCCGCTCGATGGACCCGGACTCCCTGCGGGCCGGCGTCGTCGGGGACGGCGGAGTCCGTGTCACCGAGGTCCGTGTGGAGGTGGACGCCGAACCCACCGGCACCGAGGCGGCCGACGCCCTGCGGCAGGAGATGGAGCGGCTGCGTGACGCGTACGACGCGGTGCAGGGGCGCCGGGACCGGCAGCTGAGCAAGATCGCCGAGGTGGCGGGGCTGCGCCCCGTGCCGCCGACCCGGAAGCGTGAGGACCCGCCCCGCCGCACACCCGCCGACGCCTGGCTGGGGCTGGCCGATTTCGTCGACGAGCGGCTGCGCGGTCTGCACAGCCAACTCGCCGAGCTGGAAGGGGAGTTGAGCCGAGCCGAGCATGAGCTCTCCGTGGCCACGGACCGCTGGGCCCGCGCCTCCACGGACGTACAGCCGGGGCAGGTGGCGACCACGGTCGGCGCGGTGCTGACCCTCGACCGATCCGGTGCGGCCGATGGATCCGGTGCCGATGTCGAGGTGGAGCTCGAGTACGGGGTGCCGGGCGCCGTCTGGGTGCCGGCCTACCGCCTCACGCATCGCCAGGGCGACGACGGCGGGACGCTGGTCCTGCGCGCCTCGGTGGCCCAGCGCACCGGCGAGGACTGGAGCGGAGTACGCATCGCCCTCGCCACCGCGGACCTGCGGCGCCGGACCGATCTGCCGAGGCTGCGTTCGATCCGTGTGGGACGGCGGCAAGCCGCCCCCGCCCCCACGGGCTGGCGGGAGCCACCCGCCGGTCTCTCCGACCTGTTCTCCGGATACGACGCCGCAGGCCCCCGGCCGGTTACGGGCACCAGTGCCTTTGCCGTGGCCGGAGCCGCGGGAGGCGCGGCCCCGCCGCCCCCGCTCCCGCCCCCGGCGCCTGCGGGGTACGGCATGGCGCCCGCCGCACCGGCCGCACCGGCCGGATTCGCCGAGGCGGCGGAGGAGTACGACGCCGCCATGCCGGACGTGCCGCCGCCGCCACGGTCGGGACGGCCGGCCAGGGCGGGGTCTCCGGCCGCCGCCAAGCGCGCCGCCATTCCCGCGGCCCTGGCCCCCATGGCCTCCGCGGCTCCGGGCCAGGCAGCCCCTCCTCCCGCGCCGCCGGTCGAGCTGGGTCCGCCGCGGCCGAGCGGCACGGAGCTGGACTACGCCTCGCTCGTGCTGTCCGGTGCCGACGAGCCCGAGGGCCGTAGGGGCAGGCTGTTTCCGCACGCGCCCTACGACCCCGTGGCGGTCGAGTACCGCCGCCGCGCCGACACGGTGTCCGCGCTGCCGTTGCCCGGACACGCCGTGCGGCCTCGTGAGTCGGCGGGGTCCTTCGACCATCGCTTCGACGCCGTCGCCCTGGCCGACATCCCGTCCGACGGCACCTGGCACACCGTCACCGTCACGGAGGTCCCGGTCGGGTTGCGCACGGAGTACCTCTGCGTGCCGTCCGTGGAGCAGACGGTCTACGCCACGCTCGTCCTCTCCAACGCCACCGACCAGGCCCTTCTCGCCGGGCCGGTGGAGGTCACCGTCGACGACGACTTCCTGCTGACGGCCGCGCTGCCCACGCTCGCCCCCGGCGGTGTGCGCCGGATGGGGCTGGGCCCGGCGGAAGGCATCAAGGTCACCCGGCGGACGAACCTTCACGAGTCGACGGCCGGACTGCGCAACAACACCACCGTGCTGGCCCACCAGGTGCACGTGGAACTCGCCAACCGGCTCGCCAAGGCCGTCACCGTCGAGGTCCACGAGCAGGTTCCGGTCACCGGCGATCCGGACGTCCGGATCGAGGAACGGGCCGACTGGACCACACCCGAGGAGGACGGCGGACCCGACCGCCACGCCCCGGGCACCCGCGTCTGGCGTGTGGACCTGCCCGCCGGCAGCAGCGCCGCCCTCGACGGCGGCTACGAGATCCGCGTCCCGGCCGCCAAGGCCCTGGTCGGCGGCAACCGCAGGAGCTGACACCATGGCCACGGAAACCCAGCCCATCCCTCTGCCGGTCACGGCCGTCACCTGTCTCGAAGACCGCGCCCACATCGAGCGGACCGCGACACTCGACCTGGTCGCCGGTGTCCAGCGGCTGCGCCTCGGTCCGATCAGCGCGCTCGCGGTCGACCGCACCCTCCATGCGGAACTGTCGGGCGAGCAGCAGGCGACCGTGCTCGACGTCCGCGTCGTCCGCACCTGGACACCGCGCGGACCGCTGCCCTCCGACGACGACTCCGCCCTGCGCCTGAAGATTCGCGCCCTCGAGGAGGAGCAGGTCTCCGTCGCCCACAGCCGTGACCGGCTGCGCGCCCGCATCGACCTGCTCGGCCGTCTTGCCACGGATCTGCTGCGCGACATCGGCGAAGGCACCGGCAACGGCGAGACGGACCCGGCACGTTGGACGCGTGAGCTGGACCGGATCGACTCTGAGCGGGACACGCACGGCGAGCAACTCCGCGCCACCGAAGCGCGGTTCACGGCGCTGTCCGGCGAACTCGCGGAAGCCCGCCAGGCCGTCGAGCTCTCGGAGGAGCAGCCCGCCGAACTGGTCGGCCATGTCGAGCTGACCGTGCAGGCCGCGGAGTCCGGCCCGGTCCGGCTGCGCCTGACCCACCTCACCTCGTGCGCCCTGTGGCGCCCCGCCTACCGGGCCGTACTCGACGGCGACGCGCTGACGCTGGAGACCGACGCCATGGTGTGGCAGCGCACCGGCGAGGACTGGTCGGACGTACGCCTCACCTTGTCGACGGCCCGTTCGGCGCTGACCACCGACCCGCCTCGGCTGACCGAGGACCGTCTCACCCTCAGGGACCGCTCCGCCGCCGAGCGCCGCACGGTCGACGTGGAAGTGCGGGAGGAGGAGATCGCGGACCTCGGTCCGGCTCCGGTGCTCGGCCTGCCCGGTGTGGACGACGGTGGCCAGGCGCGTGTACTGCACTCCCCCACGCCCGTCTCGGTCCCCGCGGACGGCCGCGCCCACCGGGTGCCGCTCACCTCCGTCAGCACCGCCGCGAGCAGCGAGTACTCCTGCTCCCCCGAACTGTCGCCGCTGGTCACCCGAGTGGTGCGGTTCGACAACACGTCGGGCCACGCGCTGCTCGCCGGACCCGTGGACCTCGTCCGCGGCAGCGGATTCACCGGCCGCGGAACGCTGGATTTCACGGCTCCGGGCGCCCCGGTCGAGCTCGCCTTCGGCAGCCACGACGACTACCGGGTGACCCGGCACACCGAGGAGTCCCGCGACACCGCGACGCTCACCCAGCGAACCGTCATCACCCGCACGGTGCGCCTCCACCTCTCCCGCTTCTCCGCCCCCGGAGAGCGGGGCGAGCAGGCCGTCGCCCTGCGGGAACGCCTCCCGGTCTCCGAGGTCTCGGCGGTGGAGGTACGCCTGCGCAAGGAATCCTGCACACCGGAGCCCGACACGATCGACGCGGACGGCGTCGCCCGCTGGACCCTCCACCTACCGCCCGGCGAACGGCGCACGGTCACCCTGGTCTACGAGATCTCGGCGAGCGGGAAGGTCACGGGTCTCTGAGCAGCGGACCTCCGTCCCGGTCTCGGGGGGTGTGCACGGGACGGAGGCCCTAGCCGATATTTCCGACGGAATCGGCCCAGCGGATGCACTGCTGCGTTCCGGCCGCGCGGACGGATCAAAGCCTGCCAGGCTGTAGGGATGGTGGCCGAAGGCTTGGTGTTTCATGTTCTGCCGGATGGTGGGGACGCTCGGGGCAGCAGCTTCACGTTGCCTGCCACCTGGCTCGCGACGGAAGGCGGCGGACACGTCGATGTGCACGTGACGACATTGGTGCCCGGCGCCGTACGGGGCAACCACTTCCACGTGCGGCGCAGGGAGTTGCTGCTCGTCCTCCACCAAGATGCCTGGTCCGCTCATTGGGATGAGGCCGGCGACGGCACACCGGTGCACAGCCGGGCGTTCGGCGGCCGAGGTGCGGTGCTCGTCGAAGTACCACCGCTCGTCTCACACGCGGTGCGCAACGACGGTTCCTGCCCACTCCAGATCACCGGCTTCAGCGACGGCCGTTACGATCCCGCATCGCCTGACGCCTTTCCCAGGGAAGTGGTGGCCGAATGAGTGCACCGCCGGTGCGATTCGCGACGTTCTGCCACATCAGCGAGCTGGGCGCGGCCGGGTACCGAGACCTGCACCGGATGGTCGCGGCCAGCAGACCGCTCACCCTGTGGGCGCCCTCCAGCGCGCTCCTCAAAGATCCTGAGTGCCGTATCACTCCGGAGCAGTTCGTGAAGCATGTCGAGAACGGGCACATCCGGATCGTCGCCCGCCGAAAATGGCTGATCGACCGCGAAGCACGGGACACGCACCCCTGGGAGGGTGCCCGCTGGGACCCGGCGGTCGACGGCGCGATCCGCGGCATCATGGAAGACGATCTCGGAATCGCGGATCGTAGCCTGCGCCGTGTGGTCGCCGCCGAGGACGAGCAGGGCTGGCAGTTCGCCGAAGAAGCAGTCGAACAGGACCCTCAAGGCACGCGCGAGTGGGAGGCACTCCTCGCCTCCGACGAGGCCGAACAGGTCATCCCACCCGGCACCCTGGAGACCGCCCGCCGCTTCGGTGGCGACGATCCCCGACGCCAAGTGGTGGCGATCCTCCGCGACGCGTTCAACCACGGTAATGCGGTGCGGGAGTCGGACGCCGAGATCCCCTTCCTGATGCGTAGGACGGACCGTGCGTTTGTCCACCGGATCGCGGCGATGCCCGCCCCGGCACTCACCGCGCATGTGCCGCGGCCCACACCGTCCCCGGACAATGGCGCCGTTCCCGCCGATCTCGCCGAGGTCACCGGGCAGTTGCTGGACGTGTTACGCAGCATCGAGACGCGGCGCACCGATGTAGCCAAGTTCGTGGGCACTTCTGGCCATGCGGCGCTCGTGGCCTGGGTCGCCGCGGTCTGCGAGCGCATCAGGGCGAACGGTGTCAACGCGGCGAACGTCGACGTCGCCCGGGAACTGGCCGCCCAGCTCGCGCAGGGCGGCTTCCCAGGGCTCAGCCTTTCGGAGCTGGGACGCCGCTGGTCGGCGGGCGAGTCGCTGGCCGCGGCTGTCGGGACCCTGGATCTCTGGATCACCGTCGGCCCATTCGCCACCGGCAGTCCGGGAGTCAACGACGTCCTCGGTCTGCTCACCGCGGCCTTCCCCGTCGGACGTGGGCTGTGCCAACGCGTGGGCCTGGTCCCCGGGCACTTCGACGGCGAGCAGTGGCCTTTCCTCTACGCCGGCAGACCGGCGACCAGACGTTCCGTGCCGTCACTGCTGCAGCAGCTGGACGAGCGGTCCGAATGACCGACAGTTTCCTACGACGGTACGGGGCCGCCCTTCTCAAGGGCGGCCCCGTACCGTTCCGTGTCCCCGTCGGGGCTACTCGATGTTGATCCTGAAGGTGCTGGTGGTGTTGCGGACGTCCTGGGCGTTGCCGCTCATCCGCAGGTTGCGGAAGGTGGCTTCGCCGACGGCGGGGCCCTGACCGGGTTCCGGCAACTCGTTGGCCCAGATGCCGAAGCCGGACTTGGCGTCGAACGCGTCTCCGCTCTTCTTGGAGTTGGTGATGGAGATGTCGGTGAAGATGGTGTCCTTCACCGGGAACTGTGGTTGTCCTCCTACGTAGTTGGTCTGGAACATCACGCCTCCGTAGGTGGAGTCGTCGATGTCGACGTCGTTCACGCGGATGCCCTGGAAGACCTTCGAGGCGGAGAAGGCCCAGATGGCCGGGAAGACCTGGGAGCCCCAGAAGTGGCCGCCCGTTCGGTCCAGGGAGACGTTCTCGATCGTCGTGGGCTCGGTGCCGAAGCCGTTCATCGGGTAGCCGAAGTCCAGCGAGGAGATCGTGATGCCGGAGTAGACCAGGGTGTCGGCGACGCGGATGTTGCGGAAGGTGTTGTTGTAGCCGCCGTAGACGGCGATTCCGGCCGCGCGCCAGGTGAGGGTCGAGGTCAGGTTCTCGTAGAGGTTGTTCTTCTCGTCGGCGCCGCCGGCGTCGATCGCGGAGAACAGGGCGAAGCTGTCGTCGCCCGTGGCGCGGGCGTCGTCGTTGACGACGTGGTTGTCCGTGGAGCCGTTCGTCATGTTGATGCCGTCGGCGAACATGTCACGGATGCGGGAGTTCTTGATGGTCATGCTGTCGGTGTTGGCGCCCCAGTAGAGGCACACCATGTGCTCGACCCAGATGTCGTCGATGGTGATGTTCGAGACGTTGGAGAAGTCGAAGACCTTGCCGGGGCCGTCGATGCGGGACGTGTAGTTGCCGAAGTAGGAGAAGCCGGCGAACGTCGAGCCGTTGGCCGTGGCATCGGCGCGGAAGCCGACATCGGTGTTCTCCTGCGAGGACGGGGCGTGGAAGCGGGTGAACCACGGCCCGGCTCCGACGACCTTGACCGCCCTGCCGTAGACCTGGAACTTGCTGGAGGTCTCGTAGTCGCCGGCGGGCAGGTAGACGCCGACGAGCTTGCCGGTGGTGTCCATGCGGACCTGGTCGAGCGCGTTCTGCACGTCCTGGTGCGAGAAGCCGGCCGGGACCGCGTAGGCGGCCGGGTCGGGGTTCGAAGTGGCCGTCGCCTGCTCGGTGTTGACGAAGTCGACGGCGTAGGAGGAGGTGTTGGCCGCGTCCTTCTGAAGCCGGATCTTGGACCCGGCCGGCACGGTCTTGCCGAGCAGCAGGTTCGCCTCGTCGTAGATGTGGCGCGGGGCTCCGGAGCCGGGCGAGTTGCCCGGTGACGTCTCGTTGCCGTAGAGCCAGGCGTACTTGGAGGTGAGGTCGATGGCCTTGAGGAACTGGCCGTCGACGTAGACGTCGAGGGTGGTGTTGGTGCCGTCGGGGATGGAGAAGCGGGTGACCAGGGTGTTGGTCGCCGCGCGGGTGGTCCACTCGACGTACTGTCCGGTCGCGGTGAGGGTCACCGCCTTGCGGCCGCTGGCCTCGCCGGCGATGTCGCCGATGGTCCGGTTCGGGCCGACGACCTTGGCGCCGCCGCCGAGCGTGCCGTCCTCGGCCTCGTACATGTCGTACGGCATGTCGGCGCCGCGGCCGATGAACAGGGGTTGTGTCGTGGTGTTGTTGGCGCGCTTGACCGGCAGTTCGTTGGCGTCGTCCGCGATGACGGTCTTCACGGTGTACTTGCCGTTGACGGCCGTCCACGAGCCGAGGCTGACCGGTGCGGTCGTCTGGCCCGCCGCGATGACGCCGTTGTAGGTGCCGGTGAGAGTCTTGACCGTGGCGCCCTTCGAGTCCTGGAGCGTCAGCGTGACGTCGTGGGCCCCGGAGGCGGACGCGACCGTCCCTTGGTTCTTGACGGCGACGGTGAACTTGACGTCGTCACCGGCCGAGGCACTGGACGGGCTCCAGGAGACCGGTGCCGCGAGCAGGTCGGAACTGGCGACGGGCTTGACGACGAGGGCGTCCGAGCGGCTGAAGACGTTGTTCGCCTCGTTCTGCTCGATGACCTTGTTCGACGGGTCCACCTCGGCGCCGACCGGGTAACTGCCCGCGTCCCGGGCGCCGATGCTCGCGGTGACCGTCTTGGTCTCGCCGGCCTCCAGAGCCGGCACGTCCGCCGTGGCGGCCTTCGTGCCGCCCAGGGTGAAGTTCAGGTCGGTGGCCTTGGACGCCTTGCTGCCGTTGTTGGTGACGGTCGCCGTGAGGCTGATGGCGTCCGATTCGACGGGAGCCGTAGGCGAGTTGGTGATGCCGGTGACCTTGAGGTCCGGGTTGGCGGCCGGGGTGCCGATCACCTGGATCTCGGCGACCTGCGCGCCCGGGGCGCCGGTGTTGGAGGCGAATTTGAGCTGGATGTCGGCGGCGGAGCCGGAGACCGGGATGGTGACCGTGTTGCCGCTCGACGGGTTGAACGTGTAGTCCTTCGCCGCGACGAGGCTGGTGAGGGACGTCGCGTCCTGGTCGCGGCCGAGCACCTGGATGTTCTGCGTGCGCGTGGACCAGGCGGCGTCCGGGTTGAGCTTGACGACGACCTGACCGAGGTCGGCGTTGGCGCCCAGCTTGGTGGTGAGGGTGGCCGGGTAGGCGCCGCCCGCACTCTCCCAATAGGTGCTGGTGAGGCCGTCGTTGGCGTTGGCGGCGACGTAGGTGAAGGTGTAGGAGGAGGCCTCGATGGGCTTGCCCTGGGCGAGGTCGGAGCCGGTACCGGTCGCGCCGGGCCGGGTGACGCTGTTGCTCGCCGTCGACACGTTCCCGGCGGCGTCCTTCGCCTTGACGTAGTAGGTGACCGTGGCGGACGCCGACGGGGTGTCCGTGTACGTCGTGATGTCACCCGCCACGGACTTGAGCAGCTTGTCGTTGGCGTAGACGTCGTAGCCGGTGACCTTGGTGTCGTCGCTCGACGCCTGCCAGGTGAGCTTCACGTCGCCGCCGGACTGCGTGTACGCGAGGTTGCCGGGTGCCGTGGGCGCCTGGGTGTCGCCGCCCGATCCCTTGCGGGTGACGCTGTTGCTGTTGCCGGACACGTTGCCCGCGGCGTCCTTGGCCCGGACGAAGTAGGTGATGTCGCTGCCGGCCGGCTGGGTGTCGGTGTACGTGAGGACGTTTCCGGCGACGCTCGCCCGCAACTGGCCGTTGGCGTAGACGTCGTAGCCGGTCACGGCGGTGTCGTCCGTGGCCGCGCTCCAGGTCAGCTTGATCTGCCCGGTGGCCGGCTCGGTGTAGCCCAGGTTCGACGGCGCCGTGGGTGCCTGGGTGTCGCCGGTGGCGGGTCCGTAGACCTCCAGCTCGGACAACTGCCCTGCCGGCCAGCCGGTGTTGGCGGTGAACAGGACGCGCACGTACCGCGTCGTGGTCGTGTCGAGGCTGATGGTCGTCGACTGCTCGTTGGAACTGTCGAAGGTGTACGCCTTGGAGGCCGTCAGGTCGGTGAAGTTCTGGTTGTCGGTCGAGCCCTGGACCTTGAGGGTCTGGCTGCGGCCGGGCCAGCCGCTGGGCAGCCGTAGCGTCACCTGGTTGACCTTGACGGACGAGCCGAGGTCGACCTGGAGCCACTGCGGGAAGGCGTTGTTCTTGCTCTCCCAGTAGGTGTCGCGATTGCCGTCACCCGCGTTCGCGGCGCCGTAGACGTCGGCGTGCCCGCTCTCGGTGAAGGTCTTGCCCTGGGCGAGGTTGGGGGTCGAGGCGGCGGTCGTGAGGACCTGCATCTCGGCGAGCTGGGCGGTGGAGGCGACCGAGTTCTTGGTGAAGTCGGCGCGTACGTAGCGGGCCAGGGTCGCGGGGAAGGAGATCTTCACCGTGTTGCCGTTGCCGGGGCTGAAGACGTACTGCGCCGAGGACTTGAGCGTGGCGAAGCTCTTCCCGTCGGCACTCCCTTGCAGCGCGAGGGTTTGCTTGCGGGTCTGCCACTGCTCGGGCAGCCGCAGCACGACCTGGCGGACTCGCTTGGCCCGCCCCAGGTCGGTCTGCACCCACTGGGCCGACTTCCTGCCGGCCTGCCAGTAGGTGTCGGCGTCGCCGTCGGTCACGTTCGCGGCCGCGTGCGCACGCAGCGCGCTGCCTGCCCTGGTGGCGGCGTCCACGGCGGCGTTGGGGCCGCCGGCAGCGTGCGCGCCGACGGCGGGCATGCCGAGAGCCAGAACGGCGGAGGCGAGCGCGGCGGTTGCCGCGCGCCGTCTCCAGGATCTGGGCTTGGATCGAATCATGCGGAGTCACTCCCTGCGGGGGCGCGCACGCCGAAAGCGGCGGCGAGGGCGGCTCGTTCCTGGGTTGAGCGGTGGCGCGGTGCGACAGGACGGCAGGTGCCGTGCATACGCGGACGCACGACTCCCCGAGAGAGCGTGCGCGCGTTCTTTCAATGTTTCATCGCAATATTGCAGAGTGCTGTGAATGCGTCTACCGCTCAGTCAAGGCAATTTTCCCCTTCGGCCCCCAACCACTCGTCGACGATGGCCGCCACCTGGGTGTCGTCGGGACGGATATCCCTTCCCTAAAGCCTCAATTGACGCGTTGAGGCGCCCCAGAGGGTCGACTTCGGCACTTGCGTCGCAATCCGCAAGTCAGCGCAAGCAACGCAATTTCTTGCGCTCTTCCAAGTCGTCGCACGACTCGGATTTGCGTAGGCGCCCGACATTCGGCTGCCGGGGCCACCGGGGAAAATGCAGGTGCCGCACCGTCGGCAGTCCGGTCACCAGAGGGGATCACCCGTGAACCACCAGCCACAACGCGTCGCTCTCGTGACGCTTCCCACCCCGGTCGAGCCCGCTCCCCGCCTTGCGGAAGCCATCGGCCTACGGCCGGAGGACCTCTGGATCAAGCGCGACGATCTCGTAGGCGTCGGCGGTGGAGGCAACAAGGTCCGCAAACTCGAATACACCGCGGGTCTCGCCCAGCGCGACGGCGCCGACACCCTGGTCACGACCGGCGCCCCGCAGAGCAACCACGCCCGGCTCACCGCGGCCGTCGCCGCCAAGCTCGGCATGAAGGCCGTCCTCGTCTTCCCCGGTGCTCCCGGCGCCTCGTCGTCGGGCAATCTGGTGCTCGACGGTCTGCTCGGTGCCCGCGTCGTCTGGAGCCGCGACGTCGAGACCCATGCGCTCGCCGAGGCCGCCGAGGCCGTCGCCGCCGAACTGCGCGCCGAGGGTGCCCGGCCGGCACTCATCCCCTTCGGCGGGTCCAGCGCCGTCGGCGCCCAGGGATATGTCGACTGCGCGGAGGAGCTTCTCGAGCAGGTGCCCGACCTGGCGCACGTCGTGGTCGCGCTCGGGTCGGGCGGGACGATGGCCGGGCTGGTCGCCCGCCTTGGTGTGGAGCGTGTCCTCGGGGTCGATGTCGGAGCGCGCCCGAATCCCGCCGATGCCGTCGCCACCTTCGCCCGCCCGCTGTCCCGAACGCCCATCTCCGCCAAGGAACTTCGCGTCCGCGACCAGATCGGCGCCGGGTACAGCACTTATGCGGCCGAGGTCGCCGACGCGGTGGTCACGGCGGCACGCACGGAGGGGGTCATCCTCGATCCCACGTACACGGGCCGCGCGCTCGCCGGGCTGATCGCAGCGGTCAAGGACGGTGAGATCGGCCGCGGGGAGACCACGGTCTTCGTTCACACCGGGGGGCTGCCGGGCCTGTTCGGGCACGCCGCGGCCGTTGCGCATGCGGAGAGTCTTCTCTGAGGGAGGCGGGGTGATGCGAAGGCGACGGGGAGTGATGCAGAGGATGTGGAGCGATGCGGAACCAGGGGCCGGGCAGGGCGAGTTGCCGCCGCCCCTCCGTCAACTCCCGTGCGTAGCAACCCATTGACGCTCTCCTTGCCCTTCACTACCTTCTGAGAGCGCTCTCTCCATTCATCCACAGCATGTCCCCCGGGTTTCGCCGTGACCTGCCGTACCACGGACGGCGTGTCCAAGCCCGGCGCGACCAGGGGGCTTGCGTCGGCTGGGAGGCCCCATGACTCCCGTACGAAGACACCGAAGAGCCAACCCCCTTCCCACGAGACCCGTCGCCCTCGCGCAGTCGGCCGCGGCGTTCGCCCTCGCACTGCTCGCGGGCCTCGCCCCACAGCCCGCGTCAGCTGCCGAGGCATCCACCACCGCCGTGGCCGCGACCATCTGCAACAAGTACTGCGACGCGCGTGACCCGGCCCTGTCCTCCGGCGACCGGCAGCCGGTCACCACGACCCTCTACGGACGGTCGATGGCTCTCCACTTCGACGACGCCGACGCGATGGGCTGGGCCTCCATCGACAACGGCAGCCCCGGCGACGAGGTGTGGCTCGACCGCTCCTTCGACGGCGGCCGCACCTGGAGTTCGGGAAGCAAGCTCGGCGACACCACCGTCCCCTCGGGCCAGCGGGGTTGGCGCACCCCGATGTACAACGTCGACGACTGGAACAACCAGGGCGTCGGCGCTCTGCGCGCCTGCGGCAAGGCCGGTGACCGCGCCGAGATCGCCTGCACCCCCTGGGCCCGCACCACTTGGAACGCCGGCGACCGGCGCACCGCGGCGGCGACCGGGCTGATGACCTTCTACAACAACTCGACCGGCCTGTTCGACACCACCGGCTGGTGGAACTCCGCGAACGCCCTGACCGCCGTCATCGACAACATCCGCGTGTCGGGGATGGGCAGTTACTCGTACGCGATCTCCCGCACCTACGACCTCAACGTCAACGCACAGGGCGGGCAGTTCCGCAACGACTACATCGACGACACCGGCTGGTGGGGACTCGCCTGGGTCGCCGCCTACGACCTCACCGGCGACGGCCGCTACCTCACCACCGCGCGCGCCGACGCCGACCACATGGCCGCCTACTGGGACAACACCTGCGGCGGCGGAGTGTGGTGGAGCACGGCGAAGACGTACAAGAACGCCATCGCCAACTCCCTGTATATCCAGCTCAACGCAGCGCTGCACAACCGGGTTTCGGGAGACACGACGTATCTGCAGCGGGCCCGCGCCGGCTGGTCCTGGTTCCAGACCACCGGCATGATCAACGGCTCGAACCTCGTCAACGACGGCATCGACCTGTCGACCTGCCGCAACAACGGCCAGGCCGTCTGGTCCTACAACCAGGGCGTCCTGCTCGGCGCACTCACCGAACTCAACCGGGCCACGGGCGACGGCGCGCTCCTCACCCGGGCACGGCAGATCGCCGATGCCGCGACCACGACCTCGTCCCTGCACACCGCCGACGGCATCCTCCGTGACCCCTGCGAGACCGGGGACTGCGGCGGCGACGGGCCGTCCTTCAAGGGGGCGGACGTACGCGGTCTGGGCAAGCTCAACGCGGCTCTGGCCGACCACCCCTACACCTCCTATCTGCAACGCCAGGCGGACCGCGCCCACTCCGGTGATCGCAACGCCCTGGACCAGTACGGGCTGCGCTGGTCCGGCCCGCTCGACAAGGTGGACGCGGCACGGCAGCAGAGCGCGCTCGATCTGCTCAATGCGACGCCCTGATGGGAACGTTGTGGCTCAGCGGGCCGATGGCCGTTCGACAACGTTGTCCCATCGGGACACTCGGGGCAGTTGGGACCGTGAGACTGCTGCTGCAGTCGGTGCAGTCGCGATAGATGATCACGGCCGGTGACCATCAACCGCTCCACCAGGCGGCCGCCCTCCTCCCCTGGGCGGCCGCCAACTCCCCCTCCACATAAGGCCTTACAGACAGGCGGTACGTCATGTCTGCTCGGATCCACCCCGTCATCGGCGGGCTCCTGGCTCTCCTTCTGGCCCTGACGGGCCTCGTCGCCCTTCCCACACCCTCGCGTGCCGCGACATCGGTCTGTGCCCTCGCCTGCGACACCCTGGACCCCTCGAAGGCGCGCCAGGACACCTTCCCGGTGCCCAGCAAGAACATCAACGGCCGCACCCTGCGGCTGCACGTGTCCGACCCGGACAGCATGGCCTGGGCGAGCATCGACGGCGGCGTGAGTGGTGACTCGGTCTGGCTGGACCGCTCCTGGGACCGGGGCGCCGGCTGGGAACCGCTGCTCGGCAAGGCGAGCATCCCCAGTACGTGGACCGGCACCCGCACCCTCATGTACAACATCACCGACCCCGTCGGGCACCGGCGCGGCTGGATGCGCGCCTGCGGTGACGCCGCCGGGGTCTCCTGCACCGACTGGGTGTACCCGAAGGTGTGCGACGGCACGTCCTGCGACGGCGCGGACCCCGCCACCGCGGCGGGCGACGCCACCCCCGTACCCTCGACGACCCTCTACGGACGCACCATCAGCCTGCACGTCGACCAGCAGGGCGGCATGGCCTGGGGCGTCATCGCCAACGGCGGTGCGGGCGACGAGATCTGGCTCGACCGCTCCTGGGACGGCGGCGCGAGCTGGCCCGAGGGGTCGTCGCTCGGCCGCACGAGCGTGCCGTCGGGGGCCGCCTCGACGCGCACCGCCATGTTCGCCACCCGGGACCCACGCGGTCTCCTCTACGGCGGGGCGGTCCGCGCCTGTGGCCGCGAGTCCTCGCACCAGGAGGGCAGCTGCACGGCCTGGGTCCGGCCCGCGCCGACCCGGGCACGGGCCGCGGCGGACGCGCTGATGGCGTCGTACCAGACCAACGAGGGCTGGTGGCAGAGCAGTTGGTGGAACTCCGCCGCCTCCCTCACCGCGCTGATCGACTTCGCGAAGCGCAGCGGGCGGCACGACTACGACTGGGCGATCGACCGTACCTTCGAGCAGAACCGTGGCGTCTTCCCTGCGGGTGGGCGTAGTTCGGACCCGATCGAGGGCCACTTCATCAGCCGTGCGATCGACGACGCGGCGTGGTGGGCGGTGGCGTGGGTCGCGGCCTACGACTACACGGGCGAGCGGCGCTATCTGGACGAGGCGGTCACGATCACCGACTACGTCCGGCAGTACTGGGACACCGGCACCTGTGGCGGCGGAGTCTGGTGGAACCGCGAGCGCACCTACAAGAACGCCGTCACCAACGGGCTCTACCTGTGGCTCGCCACCGCCCTGCACCAGCGGATCGCGGGCGACACCCAATGGGGCGCTCGGGCGACCACCGCTGCCGACTGGTACCTGGGCAGCGGACTGATCAACTCCTCCGGCCTGGTCAACGACGGGCTGACCTCGGGCTGCGCCAACAACGGCCAGACGGTGTGGAGTTACAACCAGGGCCTGGCCATCGGCGCGTTCACGCAGCTGTGGCGTTCGACCGGCACCGCGCGATACCTGGACACCGCGAAGCGGCTGGCCGACGCGGCGTTGTCCTCGACCGCGCTGACCCGCGACGGCGTCCTGACCGAGTCCTGCGACGTCGGCTCGGGCTCGTGCGACGACAACCAGAAGCAGTTCAAGGGGATCTTCATCCGGCACCTCGCCGACCTCGCGGGCGCCACCGGCTCGGCGACCTACCAGGCGTACATCAGCAGACAGGCGGACTCGATCTGGTCCACCGACCGCGACAGCCTCGACCGCCTCGGTGAACGCTGGTCGGGCACGAGCCCCAACGTGTCCGACTGGCGTACGCAGGCGAGCGCGCTGGAGGCGTTGACGGCTGCGGAGCGGCCCTAGGCCGCGCCCGGAGGCGTCACGGGATGCGCGGCAGCGCGAGCCAGTCCTGCCACGTGATGTCACGGCCCACGTAACGGGGTTGCCGGAAGGGCCAGTCGGCGGCGATCCACTTCGGCACAAGGGCGTCGAGGGCACGCTCCACCTCGCCGCCCACGTGGTCGTCCACCACCCACCAGGAGATGTCCGCGTCGGCCCCGGTGCGCTCGGGCGGGTCGACGTAGACGCAGCCGAGGATCGCCGTCTCCCGCTCGTCCAGCAGCGCGTAGTTGAACGACTGGTGCGCGGCGATCTCCTGCTCGTGCCGCAGCAGATCGGCGCGGTCCTCCTCGTAGGTCATCGTCTCCTGGGGCCAGCCCCAGGCCGGCCCGAAGATCTCCCACAGACGTGCGCGGGAGCCCATGACGGCGGGGTAGTCGACCGTCGTGTCGGCCTCCCTGATCGGCCGCAGGTGCACCGCGGTACCGGGCACGGGCACGTGGAGGGGGTGGACGAAGTCGTCGGGCAGCCAGCTCATGGGGCGTGACGCTACCTGTGGTCGGTGCGGGGCGCGCCGGCATTTTTCGCTGCGCACCCGAGACCGGCTCGAGCCGCGGTGGAGCGCCCCGCGCGCGGGCGGACCGGATCACACCCGTCCCTGGTTAACCGTCAATCGCCATGCTAATTTCGCCTCTTGGTCAGGCGGGCTTACCGGCTCATGGGGGAAAGTCGGTGGAGACAGGAGTGGCTTTCGACGAGTCGGGCGGAGATTCCTGGCAGGCGCCGGGAGATGCGTTGCTGCTCCGGCTGACCGAGGTGCTGTGCAGACTGGGGTGTATGCAGGACACCGCGGGGCGCGGCCAGTTCGCCGTCCTGCTGGGCGACCAGCTTCGGCAGCACATCGACCTGCGCGGCGTCAGACTCCGTGAAGACGTGGTGGTCCTGGTGCGCACGGCATTGAGCGTGCCGGGCGGTGAGCGCGTACTCGTGTGGGTGGTCGATGTCTGCGAAGGGGCCGAGGCCGCCGCCGACTTGAGCGCGGTGGTCGGCTCCGTCGCCACGCCGCCCGCCCCGCCCCCACCGGCCGGCCCGCTCTCGGGATACGACGAAACAACGGCGCACGCGCTCCTTCAGGCCGTCGGCGGCGAGGTGCCGACGGTCCGATTACGCGACGACCTCGTCCAGGAGCTGTCCGGGGTGGACCTCCCCGTCGGCCGGACGCTCGAGCAGCTCTTCACCTACGTCGTCGAGCTGACCGCCCAGCCGGACGGCCTGCCGCCCGCGGTTCTGCTGGTCGACCACGCCGCCCGGCTCGTCGGGGTGGCGGACCACCGCAAGGCCCTCTCCGACTGGGTCGAGGCGTGGGCGCGGCACGCGGGGTTGCTCGAACAGCTCGAATTCCGCCGCGCGCGGCGTGCGAGCGCCGTGTACGACCCGGACATTCCGCGCTGTCTCGTGGTGGCCGTGGAACCGGCCCGTGACGGCTCGGACGAGATCCTGGTGCGCCCCTGGCTCAACGGCGCGCCCGGCCGATGGCAGCCGCAGCCCTGCGAGCCCGTCACCACGACGCTCGACCGTCTCGGCCCCGCGGTCGAGCGGGTGCTGCGCCAGGGAGCGCGGTTGTGGGCGATCGACCACCCGCCGAAGCAGGACGAGCGGGACCAGCCGCCGCCGTACATCGAGTTCATCCTTCCGTATGACCTCCTCAACCACGATGTGGCGAGGCTGAGGCTCAGCACGGGTGGCGGGAACCCGCTTCCGCTCGGGCTCAAGTACGGCGTGCATCTACGCAGTCTGGAGCGGATGCGTACCGACGACGTACTGGTCATGAACCAGTGGCGGGAACGCTGGCAGATCATGCGGGAGCACGGCATCGCGGTGCACGGCTGGGGTGAGCGCGACGTCCGGCGCTTCGAGGACTGGCAGGTCTCGCTCGCCGAGGAGCGCGAGCGGACGGCCGTGGTACTCGACGCTCCCGTCGAGCCGTCCGCGCTCGAAGCCCTCAAGGCGGCCATCGCCGAGGGCATCGGTCTGGCGGTATGGGATCGTCGGGGAGTTTTCCCCGACGAACGGCGGGAAGTAGTGACCGCCGTGTTCGCGTCAGTGCCGACGCCCGCGCAGGTCCCGATGGCCGTCCACCGCCTCCGCCGCAAGGCCGAGGCCAATCCCCGAGGCCCGCTGCTACTGGGAAGACACATCGCCTTCTTCTGGGACGACCCCACCCGACTCGTCGACGTCCAGCCCACCGATTCCGGCGATCTCGCCGGCGAGGAGGCATCGGCATGACCACTCATGAGCAGCGCGCCGCGGAGGGCTGGCGCGTGTTCGAGGCCACCGGGTTCCCGCCGGACGATCCGCCACCGCCGCTGCCCGCGCCGCCACCCTGGCGCCGGTTCCACGGCAGTCCCGTACAGCCCGCACCGCCGGAGGACGAAGCGGCCGCACTGCGCCGGCTGGGTCCCGGCGACACCATCCCCCAGCTGGGCCCCGACGAGATCGACATCGTCAACGCGGCGCTGGTGCTGCGCCGTCCACTGCTGGTCACGGGCCCACCGGGGATCGGGAAGTCGTCCCTCGCCTATCTGCTCTCGCGTGAACTGGGCCTTGGGCGAGTGCTGGAGTGGAACATCGTGAGCCGCACCGTGCTGCGGGACGGCCTCTACACCCACGACGCGATGGGGCGCGCCCAGGCGATCGCCGCCTGGCAGGCCGGCCTCGGCGTGGGCACGCTGCCACCGGCAGCCGGCGCGGACAACGGCGCTCACGGCGATGCGGAAGGCGGCACGGGCGCCGGCGGGGACCGGCCGGGCGAGGGCAGGGCGCCCCGGCCGGCAAACCGTCAGAAACCGCCCGCACTCGACGGGTTCATCACGCTGGGCCCGCTGGGTACCGCCCTGCTCCCCTACGAGCGCCCCCGGGTCCTGCTCATCGACGAACTGGACAAGAGCGACATCGATCTTCCGAACGACCTGCTGCACGTCCTGGAGAACGGCAGCTACGAGATCCCGGAACTGGTGCGTGCCGCCGCCACGCGCGCCCGCGTTCACTCCGCCGATCCGGGGGGGCGCGCGGAGGTGCACGACGGCCGCGTCGAGTGCCGCGAGTTCCCGGTGGTGCTGATCACCAGCAACGGTGAGCGGGAGTTTCCGGCCGCGTTCCGCAGGCGCTGCCTTCCGCTGGAGATGCGCCCTCCGACCCGGGAGCAGCTTCTGGCCATAGTGGAACGGCATCTGACGATGCGTCCGGAAGGCACGGAGGCGCTGGTCGACCTGTTCGTACAGCGGGTTCAGGGCGGCGGGACGCACGCACTCGATCAGTTGCTCAATGCTGTCCAGTTGACTACTGCGGGTGGTTTCCAGGCCGACGGCGACGGGCGTAAGCTCGTGGAACTGCTGCTCCGCGATCTCGCGAAGGGCCGCTGAATGACCGGCTTTCCCAGGGAGCGTGCATCCGGACTCGGCGACACCGAACCCTCCTCGGAGTCGTCGTCGTCCTTGGCGTTCCCTGAGGCCGATCCGCCGCCGCACTGGCAGCAGCTCGCCGAGGCCGTTTGGCTCGCCGCGCACTGGGCCCGTCACGGACGTACGACCGACTTATCGACCGCCGCGGACGCCGGTGAGCCGCGTCCCGAGCCGCCGCCCGGCCGCCGCCCGCCCCTCGCTCCGTCCGGACGCGGGCGCACGGATGACGGCGATCGCCACCCGGGTACGTCGCGCACCCGGCCGCACGAGGCCCCGGAGCCTCGCGCGCCGAGCACGACCCCGAGCGTTCCCCGTAGCGGCGCCTGGCTCGGCGGACCGCTGACCGGTGCCCCCGGACCGCCCTCCGGGCTGTCCCTCGTCCCCGCGCCGGGCGGGCCCGAGGCACTGCACCTACCTCGCCCTCTGCTGCCCGCCACCGACACCGGGTCCGCGAAACGGAACCGCGGCAGGCGAGTCGCCCTCCTGGCCCGCTCCCTGCACCATCTGGCACGGCGGGTGCCCTCACGGCGTGCGAAGGAGCTGGACGAGCGGACCACGGCCGAGCGCGGCATCGTGGACCGTCTCTGGATGCCCTTTCACCAGCCGGTCCGTGATCGCGCCTTCGATCTCGTCCTGCTCGTCGACGACGCCGCGACCATGCGGATCTGGGCGGACAGCGTGGCCGGCCTGGTCGAGGCCGCCGAGCAGAGCGGCGCCTTCCGGATGGTGCGCACGGCCCGGCTCAGCGTGCCCGCCACCGGCGCGGCGACACTGCGCTGGCCGTCCAGCCGTACCGCCACCGGTCTGGGCGAGGTGCTCGACGGCAGCGGAGACCGACTCTTCCTGGTCGTCACCGACGGCCTGGCGCACGGCTGGGCGACCGCCACCGCGGACACCCTGCTGGCCCGGCTGGCGGGGGCGGGTCCCACCGCCCTGGTTCATCTGCTGGCGCCCCACCTTCGCCATCGCTCCTCGCTCTATCCGTACCGCGCGGTCCTGGAGGCGGGCGGCTTCGGTGCGGCCAACGCCCGGCTGGCGCAGCTGGAACCGCCCGGCGGCCCCGATCCGATGCGCCCCCTGCCCGAGACCGCGGACGGCTCCGTGCCGATCCCCGTGCTCTCCCTCAAGCCGGGTTCCGTCGAGTCCTGGGCCCGCCTGGTCACCGGTGAGCGCGGAGTGCGCCGGGAGCTGCCCGTGGTGCTCGCCGGAACGCTCGCGAAGGGCTCCCCCGCCCCCGGGCTACGCGCCCCGCGGATGCCGTCTGCTGCCACCCGGGCCGTGGGTGCGTTCCTGGAACTCGCCACACCGGCAGCCCGCCAGTTGGCGGCCCAACTCGCCGCCATTCCCTTCGAGTTCGATCTGGTCGAGCAGTTACAGGGTCGGACCATGCCGCACACGGGCCCGGGCCATCTCGCCGAGATCGCGATGGGCGGCCTGATCGACTGGGGCGGCAAACGGCCCGAGTTCGGCGCGGGCGTACGCGAGGCGCTCCTCGCCACGACGACGCGCACCCAGCTCGCCCGTACCGTCAGCGTGCTGGGCGATCTGCCGGCCGCGGGAGAGCGCGGGGTCGCCCTGCGCGCCGCGTTGCGCGATCCGGCGGGGGCCGCGCTGCCCGATCCGGCGGACGCGGGGTGGCTGCGGAGCGAACTGGCGGTCATGCGCGCCTTGGCCGGCCCGTACTCCGAACGCGCGAAACGGATCGATCCGCTGGACCGGAGTGCACCGAGAAGTGCTTCCGGCAGCGCAAAAGACCCATCCGGCCGGGGGTCAGCAGGTGGCCGTCAGGGCAGTGATCAAGCGCCTGAGGTCCCTGATCCGACTGGAGAGCCCGTGCCTGTGCCGCTGACCGACGTGTCCCGCCCCGAAGCCCCGGAGGCTGAGTCCCTGATGCAGAGCGCCGCGACCGGATCACCTGCCCTCCTGGTGAACGTACCCCTGCGGAACACGTCGTTCGTCGGGCGTACGGAGTTGCTCCGCACGGTGGAACAGCAGCTCGGTGCCCAGGACACCGCGGCGGTGCTTCCGCATGCGCTGCACGGCATGGGTGGCGTGGGGAAGTCGCAGCTGGCTCTGGAGTACGTCTACCGCCATCAGCAGGACTACAAGGTGATCTGCTGGGTGCCCGCCGAACGGGAGCCGCTGATCCTCGCGGCCCTGGCGGGGCTGGCGGCCCGCCTCCGCCTGACCCCGTCCGTCGCCGAGGGCAGCGCCCCCGCGGCGAACACGGCGGTTCCGGCCGTGCTGGAGGCACTCGGTGCGGGGGGTCAGCACGACAACTGGCTGCTGGTGTTCGACAACGCGGAGAACATCGACGTCGTACGCCGATACTTCCCCACCAACGGCCCCGGCAAGATCATCGTGACCTCCCGCAACCGCGACTGGGAGCGGGTGGCCACTCCCCTGCCGGTGAACGTCTTCGAGCGGGGCGAGTCGATCCAGCTGCTCCAGAAGCGTTCTCCGGACCTGTCCCAGGAGGACGCCGGGCGGCTTGCCGAGGCGCTGGGCGACCTGCCGCTCGCGGTCGAGCAGGCCGGTGCGTGGCGTGCCGTGACCGGCATGCTCGTGGACGACTACCTCGACCTGCTCAACGAGCGCCGGCCGGAGATCCTCCAGCTGGACCCGTCCCCCGACTACCCGGTGTCGGTCGCGGCCGCCTGGGACATCTCCCTGGAGCAGATCAGGGAGAACAGTCCCGGCGCCCGCCAGCTCCTCGACATCTGCGCCAGCATGGCTCCCGAGCCGGTTCCGCTGTCGATGCTCCGCGGCCGCCGCGCCATCGACATCACGCCGGAGGTCAACCCCCTCCTCAGCGACTCGGTCAAGCTCGGCAAGGCCATCCGGGAGCTGAACCGGTTCTCGCTGGTGAAGCTGGACCTGCGCTTCGACACCCTCCAGATGCACCGTCTGCTGCAGAATGTGCTCCTGGCCAAACTGGGGCCCGAAGAGCGCGAAAGCATGCGTGAGGCCGCACACCAGCTGCTGTCGGCGGCCAAACCGGGGCACTACGCCTCGTCCGGCGAGTGGCCCGCCTACCAGACGCTCCTGCCGCATGTGCTCTCCTCGCGCGCGTGGACCAGCACGGATACCTTCGTACGCGAACTCGTCTACGACACCGTGCTGTTCCTGTATTTCTGGGGCGACCACGAGACCGCCGTCGACCTGGCTCGCCAGACGCACACGACCTGGCTGGCGGCGTCGGGCGAGGAGAACATCCACGTCATGAGGATCTCCAAGATCCTCGCCTTCGTGCTGCGCCGGGTCGGGCAGGTCGCCGAGTCGATCCCGCTCAACGAGGGCGCCCTCGAGGTGTCACGGCGCACCGGCGTCGAGCCCGAGGACCTCATCGACTCCATGTCGCAGATGGCGGACGCCCTGCGCTACCAGGGCCGCTTCCGGGAGGCCGAGGGACTCGACCGGCAGGCCACCGAGCAGGGGCAGACCCTGCTCGGCGCGGAGGACTTCAACACCCTGATGGCCGCCCACAACTGGGGCGTGTCACTGCGTCTGTGCGGCGAGTTCGCCAAGGCGCTGAGCCTGGACCGGGAGACGGCCGAACGGCGCGAACTCCTGCTGGGCCCCACCAGCAGCCTGACGCTGGGCACGCTCAGCGGCGTGGGCCTGGACATGCGCGACGGGGGTGACTACCCGGGCGCCCGTGACTTCCTGGAGGATATCTACCGCCGGGTGCGCGAGTCGTCCGGTGAGGACAACGCCGAGGCGCTCGGCAGCGCCCGGAACCTGTCGATCGCAAGGCGCCTGGACGGTGACGTGGCGGGCGCGGCCAAGCTGTCGGAGGACACGCTGCGCCGGCTCATGGCCAGTTACGGCCCGAACCACTTCGGAACCCTCCAGACGGCGGTCGAGGTGGTCATCGACCGCCGGCTCATGGGGGATCTCGACAGCGCGCGCACGCTCGGCCAGGACACGCTGAGGCACTTCGCCAAGAGCCTCGGTGAGGACCATCCGACCACCGTGATCACCAAGGCCGTGCTGGCGACGACGCTCAGGGCACTGGGCCAGCTGGACGACGCGCGGAGCCTGGAAGAGGACGCGGCGACCCGGCTCGCCGAGTCCCTCGGCCCGGAGCACGTCACGACCCTGACCGTGGCCCTGGGCCGGGCGAGCACCGCCTACGCGGGGCTGGACTTCGATCTGGCCCGGGTGATCGACAGCTCCACCCTGGAGACACTGACACGCGTCGTCGGCGAGACCCATCCACTGACCCTCGCCTGCACCGCGAACCTCGCCCTCGACCTGCGCGGCCTCAGTCACCGGCAGGAGGCGGACGAGTTGGAGGCCAAGGCGGTGGAGGGCTTCAACCTGGTCGTACGGGCTGACCACCCCTGGCTGCTCGCGGCCCGCCAACGCCGCCGTATCGAATGCGACTTGGCGCCCCTTCCGCTGTAAGGACGCCGGGCACCGGGGTCGCGACCGTCGTGACCCCGGCCGGAGTTGAGAGCGTGCCGTCACACGCGCAAGAGAACGCAACCGGGGTCACGGGGGATTGATGCCGACCGTCGTCTTCATTCACGGAACAGGGGTGCGGGAGCCCGGTTTCTCCGCACTGGCGGCCCGATTCGCCGCCGGGCTGACGGGCCTGCGGGACGGCCTGCGCGTCGTCCCCTACTACTGGGGTGATCGGTACGGCGCCACGCTCGCCGAAGGCGGCGCCTGTCTGCCGCCGGAACACGGCACGAACCGCGCACTCGCCGGGACGGACGCGCTGGACGACGACACCGAGGCCTGGGCCGCACTGTACGCCGACGCGGACTCCGAGTTACGCCTCGCGGCGTCCGGCGCCGGACCAGTCACCGAACTCCCTCCCGGTTCCGCGCCGGCGGACCAGAAGATCCGCGTGCAGCTCACGACGCTGGCGGCTCAGGGGGACGACCTGGCAGCGGAACTGGGACCCGGTCTGGCCCAGGCCGCCGCGGACTTGGCCGCCCACCCCCTCCTGGCGCCCGCCGCTGCCGCCCTCGACGCCGACGACCTCGCGCACCTGCTCGCCCGCGCTCTGGTGGCCCGCGTCGTCACGGCGGCACTCGACGCGGACTTCCCGATGGTTCCGGTCGGCGACACCCGCGACGCGGTGGCCGACCGCCTCGCCCAGGCGCTGGGCGCACCACCCCGAGGGACCGAACGCGGCCCGCGCTCCCTGCTGTTGCGGACCGCCGGGTCCGCCGCCTCCCGGGCCGTCGTGCGCCGCCGTCGCGCTCTCACACAGGCGACGCACCCCGCCGCAGGAGACATCCTGCGCTACCTCACCCGTGGTGAACAGGTCCGTGCCGACCTCCGGAACGTGGTGGCCGGCCTGGAAGGCCCCGTCACCATCGTCGGCCACAGCCTCGGCGGCATCATCGCCCTGGACACCCTCGTCGCCACCGCGCTGCCGCAGGTCCGACTGCTGGTGACCGCAGGCTCGCAGGGCCCCTTCCTCTACGAGTCCGGATCCCTGCCCACACTCACGCACCCCGATCCGCTGCCGCCCCACGTGCCCGACTGGCTGAACCTCTACGACCCACGCGATCTGCTCGGCTACCTGGGCGCCGCGCTGTTCCCGGGGCGGGTCACGGACATCGCGGTCGACAGCCGCCAGCCCTTCCCGGCCTCCCACAGCGCGTACTGGACCAACCCGGACGTGTACCAGCACATAGCGGACCGGCTGCCGTGACAGAGCAAGGGCGACCTGCACCGCGCGTGGACCCCGCCCGGGTCCACGCCCTCATCGTCGGGGTCGAGTCCTATGCCGCGGGGCGCGGTTGGGATCTGCCAGGACCGGCCCGGGACGCCCTCGCCTTCCGCCGGCTGCTGCTCACCGCCGGGGTACCCGAGACCAATCTGCGCGTGCACCTCGCGCCCCTTCCCCCCTTCGTCCCAGACGTTCCTCACGCAGCCGCCGACCATGCCACCCTGCGCCGTGTGCTCGTCAACGAACTCCCCTCGGCACGCGGTGACATCCTCTGGGTCTGGTGGGGCGGCCACGGCGTCCTCGACCGGGACGGCCATCTGAGGCTGTTCTGCTCCGACGCCACCGTCGCCGACAAGCTGGGCGTCGATCTGGAGTCCGCGCTGGCTCGCTACGGCAGCGACGCCGTACCGGGATTCGCCGACCAGTTGTGGCTCGTCGACGCGTGCGAGACCTTCGAGGAGGATCTGGGCTTCCGGGAACAACTGCCCGCGATGTCACTTCCTTTGGGACGCAGAGGTCTCACGCACCGGCAGACGGTCCTGCGCGCGGCCGGCCGTGGCCGGGCGGCGGCCAACGACCCCGTGCGAGCCACCGGACTCTTCTCGGAAGTGCTGCTTCACCTGTTGAGGGCCCGTCAGGCCGATCTGCCGGCCATTCCTGAGTCGGAGGAGCTGTTTTCCGCCGTTCGCGTGCAGGTCGCCGCACTCCGGACGGCGGGCCGCACCACGCAGCAGCCCGAGATCCTGCTGCATGATCCGGAACGCACCGAAACCCTCACTCCCGCGCCGTCCGGCCCGGCCTCTGCCCCGCCGATCGCGCAGGATTCCCCGCTGGCCGCACTCAAGCGCGTCGTCGACGTCCTCATGTCGTACCCGATGATGGCCGATCCGGTGGAACGGCAGGTCGTGGTCACCGCGTTGAGCCCCCACATCACCGGAACCCTGCCCCGCCACCACCGGGCACGCACCGACATGACCGGCATCGTCACCGCCCTCGCCCGCCGCGGCGCGGACGCGCTGCGAGAGCTGACCGTCGCGGTGGTGTCCGTGGACAACGACCCGGAACGGGAGCGCCAACTAGCCCACGCGATGAACGAATTGATCAAGCCTCCGGGCATCGGGTCACAGACGTCACGTTGATCACGTGGCGTGATCGTACGGTTTCCGTGAACGGCCGGGTCCGTCATGATGGACGGAGAATGGGCACAGCGTGCCAGCGCGGGGAGAAGGGGGACCCACCTTGGACCGGCCGCCCGCACCGCCTACCGCCGACGGCGCGCAGCCTCCACCAGCCGCCTCCGACTGGGAGTCGGATCTCGCCGACCTCGCCGCGGTGCCCATCACCGGCGTGGACAGCCTCGCTCCGCTGCCCCCCACGGCCCGCGTACTCCAGGAAGTCCTGCGCTTCCGCAGCGGGATCAGGAGCGGGGGCGGCCAGCCCAGGGCCGAGTAGCCGAGCCGCCCACGCGGTCCGCGGGGCGGTGCCCCGGCACCGCTCTGCCCGCCCTCACCACCGGAGGTCCCCGGGAATGACCAGCGAGCACCCCCACGCGCCGCTCCGCATGCCCGACCACCTCTTCTCGGAACTCGCCGTCGGCGCCGGCTCACCCGAAGCACTCGCGTTCCTCGAAAGCAGCGAACGGACCCGCCGCCTGCTCCTCCTGCGCACTGCCCTCGCCCGCACCGAGACGCTCCCCTCGCCCCTCGGGCCGCCCGCCCTCGCCTGGCGCGTCCTCAAGGGCGCCGCCGATCAGGCGCCCGATGTCGTGGAGGACCTGCTCCTCGCGCCGCACACGGGCGCCTGGCTCGCCCATCTGCTGCGTCGCGTCCACCACACGGCCCCAGGCCCGCCGCTGTGGGCCGAGACCGGCCAGTTGCATGTGCTGGCTGTCACGGCAGCGCTGCGTGCCGATGTGGAGGCCGAGCTCCAAGTCCCGCTCACCAACGGCTCCTTGGCGCTACCCGGACTCGGCCTCGTCCGCCTGCCCCGCCGCGGCCCGTCCCTCTCGGTCGGGCACGCCACGACCAAGGCGGGCGAACTCACGCTGTCCTCGGGCGACGGTGACACGCCCTTCGTCTGCCGGCCCCGGACCGTGGCGGCGGGCGGGGCGCCTCTGCGGCCGGATACCGATACGGCGGAGGCTGACTCCGATCAGACGGGTACCGGTGACGCGGATACGACGGGTTCCGGTGCCGGCGACACGACGGGTGCCGGTGACGGCGCTTCGTACCTCGGCGACGGATCGTGGGTTCCGCTGCGGACGCTCACTCACAACGGCCCCACCGGCCCGACGACGATCCTGCTCGACGACCTCGGTCCGTACCGCGACCTCGACGAACCCATCGCACCCGACCGGCTCGACGCCGACGAAGCCAGGGCCTGGCAAAGCCTGCTGGACGAGGCCGGCACCTTCCTCGGTGCGTCACGCGAGCCCGGTCCCGGCCGCATGGACGCGTCCCATATCCGGGTGATCGTGCCTTGGGGCCGCACCAAGACCACGCCTCCGCCCCCGCCGCGGGTGGAGCTGTCGGCCTCCAGCGGCGACGCCTTCGGCTCCATGGTGATCACCCGCCCAGGCACCGCGCTCTCTCTCGCCGAGGCCTTCGTCCACGAGTTCCAGCACAGCAAACTCGCCGCTCTGCTCCACCTTTTCCCGCTCCTGGACGACGACCGGGAGGAGCGCTTCTACGCGCCGTGGCGCTGCGACCCGCGCCATCTGACCGGGCTCCTGCACGGGGCGTACGCCTTCACAGCCGTCGCCGGCTTCTGGCGCGACCGGATGGCCGAACGCGCGCACGCGGACATCGCCGCGTACCACTTCGCACTACGGCGGACGCAGACGCGACTCGTCGTGCGCACCCTGCTCACCAGCGGTCGACTCACCGCCCCCGGACAGCACTTGGTCGACGGGCTCGCGCACACCCTCGACGGCTGGCTGCGGGAACCGGTGGCTCCGGAGCCCCTGGCCCGCGCCCGCGCAGCGGCGAGCCTGCACCGGACCGAGTGGCGTCTGCGCAACGTCGTAGCGTCGAAAGGGCCGTCGGACGGAGACGGCGACAACGCACTCCGTCTGGCGCGGCCCAACCCATCGCGGCTCCGGGCCGATCGTCCCCTCTGGCCCGATCTGCGTACCCAGGCCTTCGCGGTGACACCGACCGCGCCGAGCACGGCAGACGATCACCTCGCGGCCGGAGACTCCGCGCGCGCCCTCGCCCAGTACGCCGACGCCCTTGCCGAGCACCCCCACGATCCCCACCTGCTGAGCGGCTGGATCGTGGCGCGGGCCCTCCACGCGCCCGGTGCAGTGGCGCGGCGGATGCTGGCTCGGCCCGAGCTGGTGCAACCGCCGGGAGTGAGTCGGTGACCGCCGGGCATCCGGAGTCTTGGCTCGTCCGGCGGCCCTCAACGCCCGGTCCTCATGGTTCAACGGGAGATTCGCTTGATCGTCGACGGCACACCGGCACCCGCCGAAAGTGGCACCCACCCTGACGTGGAGGTGCGCAAGCAGCGTCTGCGTCGCCGCCTCGAGCGGTTGATCGGCGTGGCGGCCACGGAAGGAAACGAGCTCGTGCCGCTCCGCAACGGCCGCGAGATCTTCCCCGCGATGCTCGAAGCGATCCACTCCGCTCAGCACACGATCGACATGATGACCTTCGTCTACTGGCGCGGTCAGATCGCCCGCGACTTCGCCGACGCGCTCGCCGACCGGGCCCGTGCGGGGGTGCGGGTGCGCCTGCTGCTGGACGGCTTCGGGGCGAAGGAGATCGAAGAGGACCTGCTGGACCTCATGGACGCCGCCGGCGTCGAGGTGGCCTGGTTCCGCAAGCCGATCTGGCTGTCGCCGTTCAAGCAGAACCACCGTTGCCACCGCAAGGCCCTCATCGTCGACGAGCACACGGCGTTCACCGGCGGCGTCGGTATCGCGGAGGAATGGTGCGGCGATGCCCGCAATCCCGGCGAGTGGCGGGACACCCATGTCCAGGTGCGCGGTCCGGCCGTCGACGGCATCGCCGCCGCGTTCGCGCAGAACTGGGCCGAGTGCCACGACGAACTCTTCGACGACCGCGACCGGTTCACCGAACACAGCCAGCCCGGCTCGTCGGTCGTCCAGGTGGTGCGCGGCTCCGCCAGCATCGGCTGGCAGGACATGCAGACCCTCATCCGGGTCATGCTCACCTCCGCGGAGGAGCGCTTCCGCCTCGCCACCGCCTACTTCGCGCCCGACCGGTACTTCATCGACCTGCTGTGCCGGACTGCGCGCCGCGGCGTCCGCGTGGAGATCCTCCTGCCCGGCCCGCACACCGACCAGCGCGCCTGCCAGCTCGCCGGACAGCAGCACTACACCCGCCTGCTGGAGGCGGGCGTGAGCATCAGGCAGTACCAGCCGACGATGATGCACGCCAAGATCATGACGGTCGACTCGGTCGCCACCCTCATCGGCTCCACCAACTTCAACCGGCGCTCCATGAACCACGACGAAGAGGTCATGCTCGCCGTCCTGGACGAAGCGCTCACGGCCTCCCTCGACCGCGACTTCGAGGAGGACATGAAGCACAGCGTCGACATCGACCTCAGCCGGTGGAGGCGACGGGCGGCACTCCAACTGGCCAAGGAGGCCGCGGTCACGCCGATCCGGCGGTTTCTGTAGGCGAGGCACCCTCCCGGTTCGGAAGGTCGGCGAGGAAGTCACCGATGGCCGCCGCCGCGGCAGCAGGTGCCTCGACGGGGAGCAGGTGGCCGGCGGCAGGCACGGTGCGGAATGTCGCGTGGGGTATGTGCGGCAGGAGGTAGTCGCGCAGGACCGACGGCGGTTCCACCACGTCGTGCTCCGCGGCCAGCACAGTGACCGGGACCTCGATGTCGCGTACGGCATCCGTGATGTCCCGCGCGATGTCGTGCAGCGGCCACTCCTGCCTGGCGGCAGCGTCTGCGTCGAGACTCGCGCGCACGGTCGTGGCGCGTATCGTCGCGGGCAGCGGCGCGGCGGTCAGGACATGGTCCAGGGCATGCCTCACCGTCTCCGGTGAGTCGTACGCGTGGGACAGGTTCGTCCGGTACTCCTCGGTGATCGTGGCCGGCGGCATCGGCGGCGCGGGGGCGACCAGCACCAGGCCGGCGAGACCGACCGGACGGCGGGCCGCCACGAGCTGGCTCACCTTGCCGCCCATCGAGTGACCGACGAGGACGTACGGGCCCGGCGCGCAAGCGTCCGCGACGCTCGCCAGGTCGTCGGCGAGTTGGTCGAGGTGATACGGCCCGGGCAGCGCGCGTGCGCTGCCCCAGCCGCGTTGGTCGAAGCGGACCGTCGCCTGCTCGGGCGGCAGGTGACCGATCACTCCGTTCCAGGTGTCGGCGGAACCACCCCAGTAGTGGACGAACACGAGCGTGGGTGGTCCGGTGCGACCCGTGACGTGTGCCTCAAGGGCCCCACCAGCCACAGGTACGGTTCTTGTGGTTTCCCTCATCTTCACACCTCTCACTTCTGGTGCGCCGACCGATGCGGCTGGTGCATCCGGTGCTGACGCGTCCTCGAATGGGTGGCCTGAGCTGTTCGCCAGGCATGCGTTCGACCGTAGGGGGCGTAGCGTGGGGGCTCTTCGAGAAAGAGGCACGCCTGTTGTGGAAAACGGACATGGTGCAGTACGGCAGCTGAGGTACCTGCCTGCGATCGGGTCGCCGTACGGTGTGGAGGTCCTGAGCTTCCAAGCACTGCGCACCATGGACACGCACGGGCATCGCGAACGTCCGCAGCGCCCCGACTTCCACGTGTTCGCCTTGATCACTTCGGGTACCGGCGCTCACGAAGCAGACTTCCGCGACCATCGCCTGGCCCGAGGCAGCGCGGTGTGGATCCGGCCGGGTGTGGTGCACCGCTGGACGGACGTCGATGCCTGCGACGGTCCGCTGATCCTCTTTCGGCCCACGTTTTTGGCCGGCTTCACCGCATCAGAAGCCGGGGTTCCGGCCGGTTGGAATGTGGATCAGCAGCGCTTCGATCTTGCGCTGCTCGCCGCGGAACACCTGGGCGATGAGCATGATGCGGCGGGACGGTCGCCGCGGCTTGCGTCTCCGGCGGTGCTGTCGCATCTGCTCTCGGCACTGATCCTGCGCGCGCTTCCCGCCGGGGACGCGTCGGTCGAGGAGACCGCGGCCGACCACCGATTCACGGACGTGTTCCGTGCCTACCGCGCCGCTGTGGAGGAGCACTTCACCGATTGGCACCACGTTTCTGCGTACGCGCAGGCCCTCGGTTACGACGTGCGCACCCTCACCCGCGCGACACGCGCGGCGGCCGGCACCGGCGCGAAGTCCTTTCTCGACGAGCGTGTCCTGCTCGAAGCCAAGAGACTGCTTGCCCACGGCGATCTTTCTGTCGGCTCCTGTGCGCGGCGTCTGGGCTTCCAGGACGTCGGCAACTTCACGACCTTCTTCCGCCGCCAGGCCGGGATGCCGCCGACCGCGTGGCGCGATGCGTACCGGGGCGGGACGGCGACGCCACGCTGAGGCTCAGGCGCTCGGATGCTGCTGTGCCGAGGCGCGCAGGCGCACGTCGAGCAGATCTGCGTACGCGGGCTGTGCGCCCTGCCGCGAACCGGCCCGTGCGAGCAGTCTGGAGGGTCGGGACGAACGAGGGGGTTCGCGGTGGACAACCACGACTACGACTACGCGGCGATGGCCGGGTGGGCCAGGGAGCGCCTCGTCGCCGTGCGCGACGCCACGCCCGCTCCCGGCGGCGACGTGAAAGAGCTGGCCCTCGAAGTGGCCGACGTGTACGAGGAGTTGGCGGCGATCCTTCCCTTGGAAGGGCCGACCGGCGATCCGCGTCGGTGGAGTGGGCCCGCAGTGGTCAAGGCGGGGGCCGCGGTGATCGGAGTGCTGGACGAGCTGCGCAACCCGCAGGGGCCGGGAAACAAGCGCGACCTGCCCGAGCTGTTCTTCGCGGCCTCCGTGGAGCGAACTCTGACGGGCAGCCCGGCGGGTGTCGAAGCGGCATGCGTGAGTGCACTCACCGGGGACGCCGAACATCTGTGGGCGAAGGCGTTCAGCAAGCTCCTCGTGTACGCGATATCCGTACCGGTCGTGGGTCTCGTCGACGACCTGACTGGCATGCTTGCGGAAGCGGTGGCGGCTCGGCGATGGATGAACCTTCAGCGGCAACTCGCCACCTGTGCAAAGGAGTTGACGCGTCCGCCGGACGCGACGCGACAACGCGTTGAAGCGCCGACCGCCCGACCGGACCACCCGGGTCAGGCGCCCCGGCAGCAGCCGGACGCTCCGGCGGCGCGCGGCCTTGACCTCCGCCGACGCGGGCCGTGGCGCAGAATGCGCGCATACGGAGCCGCGACCCCGCCGAGCACTGGGCCTGACGCGCCCGGCGGACCCCTTTCGCCGCCGCCGACCCCGCCGCCTCCATCGCCGAAAGCCGTTCCTGGACGCAAGTCGGTCACGCCTCCGCCCTCCGACCCCCGTCGGCGGCCCAGGCTGCCCGCCGTGCCACAGGTGGAGGAACCGACCCCACCCACACCCAACTCCGTCGATCGCCGTAAGCCCACGATCGACCATCCACGGCGCGTCCCCCCAAGTCCGCGGACCGACCCGCCGAAGTCACGCGGAGTCAGCCGGCCCAACGCCCCGGGGATGTGACGCCCGCACTGTCCCGACCAACCACCACACGAGCCCCGCTCAGCGGCGGGACATGTACAGGTCGAGCGCCTTGTGGAGGACCTTGTTGAGGGGGTAGTCCCACTCGCCGAGGTATTCGACGGCGTAGCCACCCGTGCCGGACTTGAAGCGGAGCAGGCCCAGTAGGTGGTTGCTCTCCTCCAGGGTGTCGGTGATGCCGCGGAAGTCGTAGACGGCGGCGCCGAGTTCGTGAGCGTCGCACATCATGCGCCACTGGATGGCGTTGTTCGGCTGGACCTCGCGCTTGCGGCTCGTGGAGGCGCCGTAGGAGTACCAGACGTGCTCCCCCACGGTCAGCATGGTGGCTGCGGCGAGCACGTCTGCCTCGTGATGGGCGAGATAGAGCCGCATGCGGTTGGCGTCCTCGGCCCGCAGTGCGGTCCACATCCGCTGGAAGTAGGCCAGCGGGCGGGGGATGAACTGGTCCCGTTCAGCGGTCTCGACGTAGAGGTCGTAGAAGGCGGAAAGGTCCTCGTAGCCGCCCTGGACGACCTTGACGCCGGCCTTCTCCGCCTTCTTGATGTTGCGGCGCCACTGCTGGTTGAGACCGCGGTGGATGTCCTCCAAGGAGCGTCCGGCGAAGGGGACTTGGAACACGTAGCGCGGCTGGCCGGCGGCGAACCCGTCCTCGCTGCCCGGTTCGGTCTGCTGCCAGCCCATACGGCGGAGCCGGTCGGCGAGGTCGAGGGCGTGCGGCTCCTGCTCGGTGGCCTCCACGTCGCGCAGCCACCGGGCCTGCGGATCGGCGATCGCGGTCTTGACCGCCTCGGCGCTCCAGCGGCGTACGACGACGGGCGGCCCCATCTTCACCGTGAAGGCGCCCTGCCGCTTCAGGTACGCGAGCATCGGCTGAAGCCACTGCTCCAGATCGGCGGCCGCCCAGTCGATCACCGGGCCTTCGGGCAGATAGGCGAGGTACCGCTTCAGCTTCGGCAACGGACGCAGCAGCACCAGCCCCACGCCCACCAGGCCGCCCGCCTCGTCGAACCATCCCAGGCTCTCCGCCCGCCAGTCCGGCTTCACATCGCCCCAGGAAGGAACCTGCATGTGACTCGCCGCGGAACGGGCCGTCACGAAGGCCAGATGCTCCTCGCGGGTGATCGCCTTCAGGCGGTAGCTCATGCGCACTGCTCCTCTGTGATCACAGTTCCTGTCGATCACATCTTGCCCACACATGCGCGCCTACGGCGACGTACGCCAACGGGGCGCCGTTCGTGCCCACTCGCTGTCCCATGCGGCGAGGTTGCGGCGCTGGATGATGTGGTGGGCGGTGCCGTATGCGGCGGCCGCCCCGGCGTGGACGGCGAGCGCCGCGACGAGCGCCGAGCCCATGGCGCGGTTGCGGATCTGGTCGGGGCTCAGGGGTGGCTCGGTGATCTTCCCGTCGGTGTCGGCCCAGATGCGGATGGTGCTGCCCCTGGGCAGGGCCGGTTCTACGTCGGCGGTCGCGGTGCGGGCGCGGCCGTGGGGGTCGGCGAAGCGGACCTTCGTCGGGTAGCGGGTCTCTCTGGCCTCGGCGGAGCCGGGCTCGGGGTGCCGCCGGGCGTTCTCGAGGAGCGTGGCGGTGGTGTGGTGGCGCGTCGCGGTCTGCTGCTGGGCGATGCGGCTGTAGTGGCCGTAAGCCGTGTCGCCGACGAGGAACATCGCCGGCGGTGTGGCCGCCAGGGCGGACGCGAGCAGTCCGATGCCGATCCAGGCCTGGGTCAGGTCGGTCCGGCGGCGCAAGGGGTTGCGTCGTAGCCGCCAGAACATGAGCCGTGGCAGCTCCGTGGGTGGTGACGGCGGGGGCAGGCGCGCAGGCACGGTGTTCCTCCTTTCGGCGACGCAGACCGCTCGGGCACGTGAATCGGTACGGCTATCGGTACGGACATCTGTGCCGGCATCGGTACGGGCATATGTGCGCGCATCGGTGCACTGGTCGGTACGCGCATTGGCACGCAACTTGCTTGCCGCTGCGCCTAGTTGAGGTGCGGCTCACGTGGCCTGGGACCGCAGGCCGAGGGGTGGGCGTGCGCCGCGTGCAGGAGCTTCGCGGCACCGCGGACCGCCGCCGTGTGCGGGGCGGGGACGACCCGCAGCGGCGCGTGGAGTCGGCCGGTGAGGTGATACATGACCTCCGGGCGCAGTGCGCCGCCTCCGGCCACGAGCACGCCGCGGTGCAGGGCGTCGACCGTGACGGAGCTGCGGTCCTGCCGGAGCATCGCGGTCAGCATCCGAGCCACCGCCTCGGCGAGTTGCTCGGGCGTGGTCTCCTCGTCCAGGTCACTGGTGCCCAGCGCGGTGGTGCGTGCGTCCGTGACCGCGCCGTCGCACAGCAGCACCACCTCCGTCAGATGGGCGCCCATGTCCAGTACGAGCAGTGGCCAGGACGTGTCGGCCCCTGCGGCCAGGGCGATGCCCCGGGCGCCGGGCACGGTCAGGACACTGCGCGGCCGCAGCACGCCGACCGCGGCGCGGGCCTGGGCGCGGTAGGCGAGACCGTCCAGGACGGGCGCGGCGACGATCACCATCGGGCGCAAGCGCTGGGGCAGCCGATCGGCGAGCAGCCGCTCCAGCATCCGGGAGCAGCCCTCCGTGTCGACGATCGTGCCGCGCCGGATGGGGCGGCTCGCGCCCCTGCCGGGAGGCGCCACGGTCGGCACGTCGACCAGCGCACCGCGTCCCGCGATCCACGCGCGCGTGCGGGCACTCCCCATGTCCAGGGCGATGCCGTAGCAGCGCCGGCACGGCGGCCAGGGCCGGCGCAGGGCGGCAGGGGTGTACGGCTCCAGGGCTCCGGTCACCGTACGGCCTCCTTGACCTGCTGGCAGCGGGCGCAGTACCGGGCCTGCGGCACGATCGTCAGCCGGTCGAGGGCGATCAGGTGCCGGCACAGGTGACAGGTGCCGTATGTGCCCCGGTCCATGCGGTGCAGCGCGGCCTCGACGTCCGTGAGGACCAGGCGCGCGGAGGCGGCCAGCTGGACGCGGACCTCGATCTGGGCAGCGGCCTGCTGCTCGCGCCGTTCTTCGGCGCGCGAACCGGCCGGCCCGGCGAGCTGGCGCAGCTGCTCCTGGCGGAACAGCCGCTGCTCGTGCAGGTTCTCCCGCAGTGCGGCGAGATCGTCGGCCGACAGGTGCGTCGTACGGTGTCCGATGGTCTGGTGCTTCACCACGTCACCCCCCTTTCGTGGGGCAGGGCCCTTCCTGGGAGAGGGCCTTTCTGGGACAGGGCCTACCTGGGGCGGGTCCTAGTGGGGCTGGGCCTACCTCGGACAGGCGGAGACAGCTGATACGGCCGGTGGTCAGGCGGTCCGGCTCCGGCACGGGACGCAATGGCGGGTGTACGGCAGGATCTCCAGCCGTTCCGCGGGGATGGGCCTGGCGCAGCCCAGGCAGGTGCCGTAGGTGCCGTCCGCGATGCGGGCGAAGGCGTCGTCGATCTCCTTGAGGACGCGGTGCATCGCGCTCCGCTGCTCGGACAGCAGGTGATCGTCCGCGCTCTGCCCGGTCTCGCCCAGGGCCCGCAGTTGCGCCATCCGTGAGGTGCGGGCGTGTTCGAGGCGCTGACGCGCTTCGTGCAGGTGGAACTCGGCCCGGGTGACATCGAGCGTCATGGTCGTTCCTTCTTCTCGGCGGGAGGGGTCTCTTCCAGCCTGGCCGTGCGCGCGGCGGATCCCTATCGGGCGCAGGCCCCATTTCCGCCGGGGCGGAGGGGCCATACGGCCGGGCCGCGGACAAGGGGTTCGGGCAGCGCCGGCATGGGTGCTCGCGGTCCGCAGAAATGGGGGTCAGGGCCCATGGACGACCGTTCGGGCCGAGGGCAGGCTGGCCACAGGCTCACCCGAGCGCCCCGCCACCGTCGACCCGAACGACGTTCGGACGGTGCCCGACCGGAGAGGTGGCCTTTGGCGAGGTGAAGTGGAGGAGCGAGACCGGTGCCGTTGTTCTGGCGGATCTTCGCCCTCAACGCCGTCGTGCTGGGCATGGCCACGGCACTGCTGCTGTGGGCTCCCGTGACGGTCTCCGTGCCGGTGGTGCTCACCGAGGCGATCATCCTGATCGGTGGGCTGGCCGTGATGCTGGTCGCGAACGCCGCGCTGCTGCGGCTGGGACTGGCCCCACTGGACCGGCTCGCCAAGCTGATGGCGGGCGTGGACCTCCTGCGCCCCGGCCAGCGTCTGCCCGCCCGCGGGGGCGGCGAGGTCGCCAAGGTGATCCACACGTGCAACGCCATGCTGGAGCGGCTGGAGCAGGAACGGGCCGCGAGCAGTGCGCGTGTGCTACTGGCTCAGGAGGCCGAACGCCGCCGTATCGCACAGGAGTTGCACGACGAGGTCGGCCAGAGCATGACCGCGATCCTGCTGGGCCTCAAGCGGGCGGCCGACGACGCACCGGACCTGTTGCTCAAGGAGCTGCACGAGGTGCAGGAGATCACCCGGGAGAGCCTGGACGAGGTCCGCCGTCTGGTACGTCGGCTACGGCCGGGCGTGCTGGAGGACCTCGGGCTGGTCAGCGCCCTGACCTCGCTCACGGAGGACTTCGCCGCCCACACCGGGCTGCGGGTCACCCGCCGCTTCGACGCCGAACTGCCCATGCTGGACCCGGAGACGGAGCTCGTGCTCTACCGGGTCGCCCAGGAGTCGCTGACCAACGCCGCACGCCATGCGGACGCCGAACGTGTCGTCGTCGACCTGCGGCGCACCGAGGGCAGCGTGGTACTGGCCGTGACCGACGACGGCTGCGGCATCAGCGCGCCTCGCGAAGGCGCCGGCATGCGCGGTATGCGCGAACGGGCCCTGCTCATCGAGGCCGATCTGGAGATCACGCCAGCCCGCACGGGTACGGACGCGGGCCTCGGCGCCGGCACGGGCACGGGCCCCTCCACCGGCAGCAGCACCGCCACCGGCACAGGAATCGGCACCGGCACCCAGGTCAAGCTCACCGCGCCGATCCTCAGAAAGCAGCCGTGACGATGTCCGACACACCTCCCACCACGACCACCCGGACGATCCGCATCCTCCTCGCCGACGACCACGCCCTCGTCCGCCGCGGCGTCCGCCTCATCCTCGACCGGGAAGAGGACCTGGACGTGGTCGCCGAAGCGGGCGACGGCGCCGAGGCCATCGAACTGGCCCGCACCCACGACATCGACCTGGCCGTCCTGGACATCGCCATGCCTCGCCTGACCGGGCTGCAGGCCGCGCGCGAACTCGCCGCCCTGCAGCCGGGTCTACGGATCCTCATGCTCACCATGCACGACAACGAGCAGTACTTCTTCCAGGCCCTCAAGGCCGGTGCCAGCGGCTACGTGCTGAAGTCCGTCGCCGACCAGGACCTCGTCGAGGCCTGCCGGTCGGCCATGCGCAACGAGCCCTTCCTGTATCCCGGCGCGGTCACCGCCCTGATCCGCAACTACCTCAACCGGGTCCGGCACGGCGAGGAGACCCCCGACCAGATCGTCACCCCGCGGGAGGAGGAGGTCCTCAAGCTGGTGGCCGAGGGGCACTCCTCCAAGGAGATCGCCGACCTGCTGTTCATCAGCATCAAGACCGTTCAGCGCCACCGCGCCAACCTCCTGCAGAAGTTGGGACTGCGCGACCGTCTGGAGCTCACGCGCTACGCCATCCGTGCCGGCCTGATCGAACCCTGACCAACTCGAGCGACAAACGACTGGGGGAAGCGCGCATGCACCACCCGCGTCGCCCCTCCCCCGCCACCAGGCGCACCCACTCCCGCACTGCCACGTTGGCGACAGCTGCCCTACTGGCCTTGCTGGCAACCCTGTTCGCCACCGCACGGCCAACCGCTGCTACGACCGAACAGATCACCAACTCGGCCGCAGCCACCAGCGACCACCGTGCACCTGGTCCGCACGTCGCCGATGCGTGCGACACCGCCTGCACCCTCTCGACCGCCACCCGCCAGACACCCCACGGCGAACACCCCAGCCCGCGCAACCACCTCACCCCCGCCCCCGCCGGCGACACGGTCCTCAGCCCACCCCGGCCCGCACCCCACCCGTCAACAACCCGGCGCATCCCCTCCCCCGAGCCGATCCCGACGCCTGACCGCGACCGGGCGCCACCCGCTTCCTCCGGCACCTGACACCCACGTTCTCCTTTCTCCTGCCGGAGGCCTTCCCTTGACCCGTTTGCCCCGTTCCGCGCGCGTGAGGGCGCTGCTCGCCCTCGCCGTGATCGCCGTATCGCTGTACATCGCCGTCGCCGTGCCGGTCCGCCTCGGACTCGATCTGCGCGGCGGCACCCAGATCGTGCTGGAGACCCGTCCCACGCCCACCACAGCCGCGGGCCGCGAGGCCACCGACCGCGCCCTGGAGGTGCTACGCGGCCGTATCGACGCACTCGGCGTCGCCGAACCCACCCTCGTCCGCTCCGGCGACGACCGGATCATCGTCGAACTCCCCGGCGTACAGGACCCGAAGAGGGCCGTCGACGTCCTGGGCCGCACGGCACAGCTCACCTTCCACCCCGTACTCGGCACAGACGCCGGCACCGGCACCGACTCCCGCCCGCTCCCGAAACGGCCTCACGACCGGGTGCTTCCGGACGAGTCCGGCACGCGGCTGCGCCTTGGCGCGCCCGCGCTGACCGGCGCACACGTCGAACGAGCCGCCGCCGGATTCGACCAGCAGAGCGGCGCCGGCTGGCACGTCACCGTCGACTTCGCGGGTGCCGGCCGCGACGGCTGGGCCCGGCTCACCGGCGACGCCGCCTGCCACACCCCCGGCGACCCGGCACGCCGCGTCGCCATCGTCCTCGACGACAAGGTGATCTCCTCCCCGCAGGTCGCACCCTCGATCGGCTGCAAGGCCGGCATCCGCGACGGCGCCACCCAGATCACCGGCTCCTTCGACCCGGAAGAAGCACGTGAGTTGGCCCTGCTCATCAACGGCGGCGCGCTGCCCGTACCCGTCGAGACGGTGGAACAGCGCACCGTCGGCCCGACCCTGGGCGCCGAGGCCATCACCGCCAGCGTCTGGGCCGCAGCCATCGGCACCGCCCTGACCTCGCTGTTCATCATCGTCGTATACCGGCTCATGGGCGCGCTCGCCACCGTCGCCCTGGCCTGCTACGGCCTGATCTCCTACGCCGCCCTGGCCGCCCTCGGCGCCACATTGACGCTGCCGGGGCTGGCCGGATTCGCCCTGGCGATCGGCATGGCCGTGGACGCCAACGTGCTGGTCTTCGAACGGGCCCGGGAGGAGTACACGGCCCGTCGCCGCCCCAGCACCCGTTCGGCGCTCGCCGCCGGATTCCGCAACGCCTTCAGCGCGATCGCCGACTCCAACATCACCACACTGATCGCGGCCGGGCTGCTCTTCTTCCTCGCCTCCGGGCCCGTGCGCGGCTTCGCCGTCACGCTCGGCCTCGGCGTGCTCGCTTCCATGTTCAGCGCCCTGGTGATCACCCGCGTGCTGGCCGAATTCGCCGCCGGCCGCCCCTGGTTGCGCCGTCGGCCTCGCCTCTCCGGCATCGCGACGACGGGGGCCGTCCGCGCTCGTCTCACGCGCCGCAATCCCAAACTGATGCGCCACCCGCGCCGTTGGCTGGCCGTTGCGGCGGCCGGGCTGATCCTGGCCGGCTCCGGCATCGCGGTGCGAGGCATCGATCTCGGCGTGGAGTTCACCGGCGGCCGCCTCATCGAGTACGCCACCGCCGCCCCCGTCGATCCCGACCGGGCTCGCGCCGCTCTCACCGACGCCGGATTTCCCCGAGCCGTCGTGCAGTCGTCCGGCGACACAGGGCTGACGGTGCGCACCGGGGCGCTGTCCAACGCGCAGGAGGCCGAGGTCACCGCCGCCGTGCGCGACCTGGCGGACGGGGCGGACAAGGTTCGCGACGAACTGATCGGGCCCAGCCTCGGCGAGGAGCTGCGCCGCGGTGCCCTCATCGCGCTCGCCGTGGCTCTCGGAGCCCAACTCGTCTATCTCGCGGCGCGGTTCCGCTGGCTGTTCGGTACCGCCGCCGTCACGGCCCTCGCGCACGACGTGCTCGTCCTGACCGGCGTCTTCGCCTGGCTCGGCAAACCCGTCGACGGGGTCTTCGTCGCCGCCCTGCTCACCGTCGTCGGCTACTCGGTCAACGACTCCGTGGTCCTCTTCGACCGCATCCGCGAACTGTCCCGCAAGGGCTCCGGCAAAGACCCCAGCCGCGGAACCGGCCGGGGCCTCAGCAGGCAACTGCCGGACATCGCGAATCAAGCGATCCTGCACACCTTGCCCCGCACCGTGAGCACCGGCATGGGCGCCGCCTTCATCCTCACCGCCCTCGCCGTGCTCGGCGGATCCTCGCTCACCGACTTCGCGCTGGCCCTCCTCATCGGGCTCGCGGTGGGCACGTACTCGTCCGTGTTCACGGCCGTCCCCGTCGCCCTCGAGCTCCAGGCCCATCGGCGCGAAACCCGTTGCTGAACGGTCGAGTTGACGTCTCGCGGACTACGTGAGCATGTCGCCGATCGCCTGCAGCGCGCGCTCCTCCAGCTGTCGGCGATCGGTGGCCGGCACCTCACGCAGCGGCCCCTGACCGGCCAGGACAGCCATGCCGTGCACGGTCGACCAGACGGCGTATTCGACCCCGGGCCGGCGCTCCGGATCGAGTACGCCGCACTCCACCAATTCGTCGAGGGCAAAACGGAGTTGACCCAAGGGCGAGCGGTCCGCCCCGGACACGTCTTCCTGCGTCGGGTACGCGTGCTGCTGCGGCAGCGCGAACGCCGTGGCGAACCAGCCCGGTTCCTCGCGCGCGAACGCGAAGTAGGCCGTGCCGACGGCCCGCAGCCGCTCGCCCGCAGACACAGGATCGCCGCGCCGACCGGTCACGCTCGCCACGCCCTCCGCCATCCGGTCGGCGAGCTCACCGATCGCCGCCGCACACACCGCGGCGAGGAGCTCGTCCCGGTCGGCGAAGTGACGGTAGGCGGCATTGGGCACCACGCCCACGATCCGCGTCGCCTCGCGCAGCACCACGGCGTCCGGACCTCCACTGCGGGCGAGTTCGAGCCCGGCCGCGACCAGCCCGTCCCGTACCGCGCCGCGCGGCCGCCGCTTCCGCGCGGGCGTCGCAGGCGATGCAGGTCCTGCAGGCGCTGCGGATGCTGCTGCTCGATCAGGCGTCACGAGCGCCAGAATAACAATAGTGGACGGCGTCCACCCGGCTCGCTAAAGTGGACACCGTCCACCAACGCGTCGCGAGACCTCGCCGCCCCGCGGCCCCGCCGTCAGCAGGACGGAGAAGCACCATGACCAGGCTGGCTCCCCTCCTCCACCACAACGAACGGTTCGCGCGTGACCACACCCCGGTCCCGCTCGGCCTGCCCACCGCGCGGCTGGTCCTCGTCACCTGCCTCGACCACCGCATCGACCCCGCCGCCCTCCTCGGACTCCGCCCCGGCGACGCACCCGTCATCCGCAACGCGGGCGGACGCGTCACCGAGTCGGTGATCAACGACGTCTCCTATCTGGCCTTCCTGGCCGAGTCACTGCTCGGCGCGACCGGCCCCCTCTTCGAGGTCGCGATCCTGCACCACACCCAGTGCGGCACGGGGTTCCTCGCCGACCCCGAGTTCCTGCGCCGGGCCGCTCAGGCGACCGGCGTCTCGGAGGCGGCACTGGGCGCGTCCGAGGTGGCCGAACCGAAGCGGACGGTCCGGGAGGATGTCGAGCGCCTGCTCGCCTCGCCGCTCGCGCCTCCCGCGGTCTCCGTCTCGGGGCACGTGCTCGACATCGAGACGGGCCGTGTGACGACCGTGACCGATGCCGGGCACCCCCGGCGAGCCGCCACAACAGGCGCCCATCGGCGGTAGGTTCAGCCGGCCGGCACCGTTTCGGCGAGCGGTCGAGGCATGGCGCAACCGGCGGCGGCCCGGCGCGCGACCGGCCCCATGGCGTACGCCGCGGCCACCATCAGCAGGCCCAGTACGAGCCAGCCCGCCGCTCCCCCGCCCAGCAGCAGCGTCGTCACCACCAGCGGGCCCGACGTCCGGGCGACCGTCACGCCCGTACCGAAGAAGCCCTGGTACTCGCCCATGCGGTCGGCGGGCGCCAGGCCGAAGGACAGCTGCCACGAGCCCGCCGACTGCTGCATCTCCGCGACGACCTGAAGCACCGCGCCGACGACCATGATGACGGCCGCCGGCCACGCCGACCGCCCCGTCGACAGCGCGAACACCGCGCAGGACGCCAGCATCACCAGCCCGGACCGGCGCAGCACCTTCAGCGCACTGCCGAGCCCGGTGACCGCCCTCGCCGTCCGCACCTGGAACAACGTCACCGCGAGGGTGTTCAGCACGAACAGCCCCGAGGCCAGCCAGGCGGGCGCCCCGGTCCGCTCGGTGATCCACAGCGGGAGCGCCAGGCTGAGCAGCGGCAGCCGCAGCAACAGCACGGCGTTGAGCAGCGTGAGCAGGGCGTACGGGCGGTCACCGAGGACCGCGAGCCGCCGCGTTCCGGCGGACGCCGTGGCGGCGGTCGCGACCTTCACGGCGGGCAGGCGTAGCAGAAGCACCGCGCAGGCCAGGAAGCAGACGGCGTCCAGCGCGAGCACGCCACGGTACGCCGCCGGTGTCCCGGCGCTCAGCGCGCCGCCACCGAGGGCCGCGCCCACCGCCAGTCCGCCGTTGAGCGTCGACTGCAGCCGGGCCAGCAGCCCCGTGCGCTCCTCGGCCGGTACCAGAGCCGCCAGCAGGGCCTGGCGCGCGGCCGCCAGCCCCGACTGGGCGGCGGCGTACAGACTGGCCGTGACGACGAAGGCCGCGAAGCCCGAGACCAGCAGGAACGTCGCGATCGCCGCCGCGGTGGCCAGCGCCAGCAGCACGGACGTACCGCGCGGCCCGCGCCGGTCCGCGAGCCGCCCGAGCGGCACCCCGACCAGCGAACCGACTCCCCATGCGAGCGTCAGCCCGAGCCCCACCCGTGCGGGAGCGAGATGGGCGACCTGGGTGAAGTACAGCGCCGAGGTCACGTAATAGGCGCCGTCACCGACGGAGTTGGCGAGTTGCGCGAGGGCCAGCAGGCGTCCGGATCGATGGGTCATGACAATGACCGTACGGTCTTATTGGATCGCTGATCAGGCCCAATCCTGGGTTGTTTCCCTGGCCCACTTCCGGATCGAGGACGAGCCGGTCCCGTACCCTTGTGGCATGCGCATGCGCCCCACCCTCAGCTGGACCCCTACCGAGGAGCTGCCCGCGGGCAGCACGGATCCGGGACCGGTCGCCGACGTGCTGAGCGCCGGCGGTGTGCTGGTCCTCAGCGGAGCCGGCATCTCCACGGAGTCCGGCATCCCGGACTACCGGGGCGAGGGCGGGAGCCTGAGCCGGCACACCCCGATGACGTACCAGGACTTCACGGGCGGCGATCCGGCGCGGCGGCGGTACTGGGCGCGCAGTCACCTCGGCTGGCGCACGTTCGGCCGTGCACGCCCCAATGCCGGGCACCGGGCCGTGGCCGCCTTCGGGCGGCACGGCCTGCTTTCGGGTGTGATCACCCAGAACGTCGACGGACTGCACCAGTCCGCCGGCAGCGAGGACGTCGTGGAACTCCACGGAAGCCTGGACCGGGTGCGCTGCCTGGCGTGCGGTGTCCCCACTCCGCGGAGCGACCTCGCGCTGCGGCTGGAGGCGGCCAATCCGGGTTTCGCTCCCGTCGCCGCCGGGATCAACCCGGACGGCGACGCCGATCTCACCGACGACCAGGTCGGCGACTTCCGGGTGCTGCCCTGCACCGCATGCGGCGGCATCCTCAAACCGGATGTGGTGTTCTTCGGCGAGAACGTTCCGCCGCAGCGGGTGGAGCAGTGCCGCGCGCTGGTCCGCGAGGCGTCCGCGCTGCTGGTCCTGGGCTCCTCGCTGACGGTGATGTCCGGGCTCCGGTTCGTCCGGCAGGCGGCGGAGGCCGGGAAGCCGGTGCTGATCGTGAACCGTGATCCCACGCGCGGCGACAAGCACGCCCTCGCGCGGGTCGCCCTCCCGCTGGGAGCGACCCTCACCACCGTGGCCGACCGGCTGGGCATCGCCGTCGACGGCCAGGCGGTGGCCTGACCAGCCGACGGGGACACCCAGCCGGTGCGATGACCTCAGCTCGTGGTCAGCAGGCCCTCGCGCAGGCGGGCCAGCAGACGGTTGAGCAGGCGTGAGACGTGCATCTGCGAGATGCCCAGGCGTTCGCCGATCTCCGCCTGCGTGCGCTCCTCCACGAACCGCAGGTGCAGGATCAGGCGGTCGCGTTCGTCGAGGTCGTGGATCAGCGGCGCCAACGCGTGGTAGTCCTCGACGAGTTCCAGCGCCGCGTCCTGGCTGCCGATGAAGTCGGCCAGGACGCTTTCGCCGTCCTCGCTGCTGGAGATGGCGGCGTCGAGGGATGAGGAGTTGTAGCCGTTGGAGGCCACGCGCGCCTCGATGACCTCCTCCGGGGACAGGCTCATCAGCTGCGAGAGCTCCGCGACCGTCGGGGTCCGGCCCAGACGGCTGCTCAGTTCCTCCGTGGCCTGGGCCAGCTGGACCCGGGCCTCCTGGAGCCGGCGCGGCACATGGACGGCCCAGGACGTGTCACGGAAGAAGCGCTTGATCTCGCCGACGATGTAGGGGATCGAGAAGGAGGTGAACTCGACCTCGCGCGCCACCTCGAACCGGTCGATCGCCTTGATCAGCCCGATGACGCCGACCTGGACGATGTCCTCCATCTCCTGCGGTCCGCGGCTGCGGAACCGCGCGGCGGCGTAGCGCACCAGCGAGATGTTCATCTCGATCAGCGTGTTGCGCGCGTACTGGAACTCCTGCGTGCCCTCTTCCAGGACGGCCAGCCGCGCAAGGAAGTGGCGGGTCAGCTCGCGGGCGTCCTTCGGAGCAACGTGAGTGGCATCGGCGACTTCCGACAGCTGTTGCGCACGGGCCTCAGTCGTCAACACCGGCGTCATCTTGGAGCCTTTCCCTTGTATCCGAAGCGGCTGGTCAGCCGTTCGCTGCCGAGTACCCCTGATTCTCGTTTTCATCGGTCCCTCACGCATCTTCACGAACACCTGGCCGAATCCGATCGCCCGCCAGGGTGCGCAGCAGGCGGTTGCGCCCTCGGTCGGGCACGGTCCACAGCGGATGGCCTCGTACGCCCCACGCCTGCAGCAGGGCGTTGGCGGCGAGGAATCCGCTGGTGGCCGCCCGTTCCATCAAGGCGACGGGGAGGTGCGTGCGTACCAGATCGCCCGCGAGTACGAGGCCGGATCGCGGCGTGCGTACGGAGGGACGGTCGCCGTACGCGCCGACCGGGAACAGGGGGCAGTCCTGGCGCCATTCATGGCGTTCGTCGAGGATCCGCGCGTCACGTGTCTCCGGGTAGACGCGCCGCAGTTGCTCGACCAGACGGTGCGCCTCCACCGCCTGATCCGCATCCTCGGGCAGCGCGTACCCGTGCAGTTCCACGACGGACCCTCCGGTCCGGGACGCGTGGCGGGCGGCTTCGCCCTCCCAGCGTTCCAGGACGCTGATGTTGTCCAGGGAGCCGTATCCGGCCGTGCCCAGGAAGCCGGGGCGGTCGGCGCCGACGCGGCGGTCCAGCCAGAGGCGGGAGACGAGGAAGGGCGGGGCACTGCGCAGCCGGTCGATGCGTTCGCGCCAGGCGGCGTCGCCGAGTCGGGGGGAGCGGGCGACCAGGGCGCGGAGCCCAGGGGTGTCGAGGGCCAGGACCACGGTGTCGTACCGGGTCTCCTGGCGATCGGTGACCACGGTGAAGGCGCCGTCCGCGGTGGGCGCCACGTGCGCGACGGGCGTCGAGGTGTGCACGGTGGCGCCGTGCCGGTCCAGGTGGGCGCGCAGGGGTTCCCACAGGGCCGTCGGGAAGGGGCCGTTGGGCACGTCGAAGAGCAGGCCCTCGGCCGAACCGAGGAAGTAGATGTGGAACATCAGGACCATCTCGGCCGCCGACAGCTGCCGGGGATCGGCGAAGAAGCTGCGCGAGAAGACCTCGAAGGCCAGGTGGCGCGCGGCCTCCGGAAAGCGCAGTGAGGCCAGGAAGTCGTAGGCGCTCACGCCGTCCAGTCGCTCGTAGACCTGGGGGACGCGGACGTCGAGCAGGGGGCGCGCGGCGGCCGGGTTCATGCGCACCAGGTCCCGCGAGCGGAAGGACGGGCTGAGCGCCGCGAACCCGAGCGCGCTGAGCGGCGGTGTGCGGGGGACCCTGCGGAAGCTGTCGTGCAGACCGCTGCTGTGCCACAGGGGGTAGTCCGGCAGGCCGGTCAGTTGCCCGAGGTGGGGATCGGTGCGACGCAGGAGGCTGCGGAGGTTGTAGTACTGGCGGAAGAAGGCGTGGAAGCCGCGGCTCATCGTCGCGGTGGAGCCGTCGTGCAACTCTACCGGCCAGCCGCCGACCCGGCCGCCCAGGTAGGCCTCACGCTCGTACAGGGTGACGGCGACGCCGCGTTCGGCCAGCGCCGTGGCGGCGGCCAGGCCCGCGATGCCCGCGCCGACGACGGCGGTGCTGCGCGCTGGTCCGCCCAGCCGGGGCGCGCCGGGCGGCGGGGGCAGAAAGACGGCGCTGCGGTCCCGGCCGGGGCGAGTGGTCCCGGTCATCGCGGCGCCCGGCGGGCCGAGTTGGCGCGTCTGCCCACGGACGAGTCGGCGCGTCTGCCTACGACGGTGTGGGTGATGCCCGTCTGCCAGCCGGGCAGCGGCAGGGCACGCACGTGCTCGAACCCGCGGGCGCGGACGCGGGCGGCGAACGCGTCGACGGTGTCGAAGTCGACGACGCTGCGCCACAGATGCCGGTACAGGTCGCCGTCGCCCAGTGCGGCGGCGACGGGCAGCACCAGGCCCCGGCACACGGCCGTCCACACCGCGCGGTGCACCGGGCGCCCGCTGAGGGTGTACTCGTGCACGGCGAGCCGGCCGTGGGGCGCGAGCAGGTCGTGGACGGTGGAGAGTACGGCGTCGGGGTCGGCCACGTTCCGGAAGAGATAGGCGGCGAACACCGCGTCGAAGGGCCCCTCGACACCGGCCGGTTCGAGGGCCTCCGCCGGGGCGCACACGAACCTGACCGTCTCGGGCCAGCGTTTGGCCCGGGCGCGGTCGAGCATCCCCGCCGACGCGTCCACGGCCGTGATGTCGGCACCCGGCAGGACGGCACACAGCGCGGCGGTGGACGCGCCGGTACCGCAGCCGAGGTCGAGCACCCGCAGCCCGGTGCCGGACGGGGGCAGGCCGAGCCTGCGCGCCGAGCGGCGCAGGTGGGCGTGGTAACCGGGGTTGGCGGCCACCAGCGTGTCGTAGGTGTGCGCCGCGTGGTCGAAGGCGACGGCCAGGTCCGCGTCACGCAGCAGGGTCATGGCGTCTCCTTCGCAGTGGGGGGTCGGTGGTGAGTGGTGAGTGGTGGGCGGTGTCCATGGGCGGCGGGCAAGATGCGTCAGCCGACAGCCGTTTCCCGACGGCCGACGGCCGTCAGCCGTCGGGAAACGGGCGCCGAGGCAGTCGTGGGACCTCCGCGGCGGCGCGGAGCATGGGCAGGACGGGGGTGCGCAGACCGATGCAGAGGTCTTCGTGCGGGCGGGTCCTGCCGTCCAGGAAGCGCAGCAGCCGGGTCATGGGCACGCGCGCGAACAGGCTGGAGAAGAAGGCGGGACCGTCCACCAGGCCGCTGTCGAGCGCGTGCAGCAGTACGGCGTCCATGGCGCGCGAGCGGGCCGAGTGGGGCGGTGGCGGCACCGGCCGGCGTCCCTGCCGGAGGGCGGCCGCCACGGCGGCGGTCTGCCGCTGCACACCCGCGAAGGTGTAGCCGGTCGAGGGCCGGGTGGCGCCACCCGCCGCGCCGATACGGAAGACGCACGGCGCCGTCTGCCGCGCGAACGGGGCGTCGGTCATGGGGATGACGCCCGTCTCGGTCCTGACGACCTCGAGGTCCTTCAGGCCGAGCACGGCGCCGGTGTAGTGGTCCAGTGCCGTGTCGTAGGCGTCCTTGGACAGGACGGAGGGGGAGAACTCCGTGTACTCGACCAGGGCCTCCCGTGAACCGGTCGGCAGCACATAGCCGAAGGACAGGCCCTTGGCGGGCTGGGGCATGCGGAAATCCATGAGGTCGGCCCGTGACGGATCGAAGGCCGGACGCCTGGTCCGCACGAACCAGCCGCGGAAGTGCTGGAGCAAGGTCGTCCGTGCCGCGGGCAGGCTGCCCGCGGGGCGGGAGTCGAACACCCAGCGGGCGCGCACCGATCGGGCGTGTCCGTCGGCCGTACGGGCATGGATCACCGCGCCCTGCTGGAGGGCCTCCACACTGTCGACCGTCGCTTCCATGCGCCGCACTCCCTCGTATTGCGCGAGGTCGTGCGCGATGAGGAACTCGTAGTCCTCCGAGCGGATCATCTTGTAGCGCAGGGGCGAGATGTCGTCCTCGATGGGCCGGCCCGCGGGCGGGTGCACGCGCAGGCGGCGCCAGGACGCGGTGACGGCGGCGTCGTAGCGGCCGCGGCCCGCCTCCCAGAAGCACCAGGTCCGCCGGGGAGGGCGCAGCGGGCCCGGCGGGGCGTCCACCAGAACCGCCGACAGCGGGCGGGCGCCGGGTACGGGGCGGGCCAGCCGGTGGGCCAGGGACAGCCCTGCCGCCCCCGCCCCGATGATGGCGACGTCCGCCTCCTGCACGACCACCTCACCCTTTCCGAGCCCCTTGCCCGTGTCGATGCCGGTCCGTGGACACCATTCCCGGTGCGGTACCCCTCCGGATGCAGTCATCACGCGAGCGTGGTCACGAACTTCCGGGCGGCCGGAAGAGAGGCCCGCCCCACCGGCCCCGCCCACGGTGCCCCGCACGCCCTTGCCCGTTCTCGGACCCGCCGCATCCGTCTCCCCTGCCGCTTTTCGAACCCGCCGCATCCGTCTCCACGCCCCGGCCCGAACCACGGACGACGACATCAGCTCCGATCGCGAGGCACTCGATGACGGGACCCGGCACGAGCCCCACCGCGGCCAAAGGTCACTGCCCGCCCCCCTGCCCGGGCGGGGAGCCCTCCTCCGAGCAGGGCTTTCCCCCTCTCGTACAGCGCCCTGGCGAGCAGTGGGACCCTGTGCACGCCGACCACCCACGCGCCGACCACCCACGCGAACCCGCGCCCGGCGCACGCCGGATGGGTCCCGACGACGCCCGTGCCGTGGACGCGGACGTCGCCGGGGCCGTGCGCCGCGTGCTGTCCGCGGTGCTCGCCCAGCGGATGAGCGCGGCCGAGTCCCTGGACCCTCTCTTCGCCAAGGACGTGGCCGCACGGGTCGCCGACTTCGCGCGGGACGGCGGCAAGCTGACCCGCTCCCGCTTCGTGTGGTGGGGGATGCGTGCCTGCGGCAGCGGCTCGTCCGTCACGGCGCCGACGCTTCGGATCGCCGCCGCCCTGGAGCTGATCCAGACCTGTGCCCTCGTGCACGACGACGTGATGGACGCCGCGCCGGTGCGCCGTGGACGGCCCTCGCTGCATGCCGATGTCGCGGCCCAGTACGCCGACACGGTCTCGGCGTCGCACAGCCCGCGCCTCGGGCAGGCGGCCGCGATCCTGGCCGGTGATCTGGCCCTGGTGTGGGCGGACGACCTGGTGGCCGGCACCGACCTGCCCTCCGCCGCCGCGGCGCGGGTCGGGGACCTGTGGAGCACCATGCGCATGGAGATGGTGGCCGGGCAGTACCTGGACGTCCAGGGCGAGGCCACCTCGGCGCGATCGCTCGCCCGCGCCGTCCGCACCGCCTGCCTCAAGAGCGCCCTGTACTCCGTGGAACGCCCGCTGTCTCTGGGGGCCGCGCTGGCGGGCGCCGCTCCCGGCACGACCCGGGCCCTGTCCTCAGTTGGACGCAACATCGGCCTCGCCTTCCAGCTACGCGACGATCTCCTCGACGCCTTCGGCGAGGCGCACGCCACCGGCAAACCCGCGCGGGGCGACATCCGCAGCGGCAAACCCACCTACCTCGCCGCCGTCGCCCGGGCGCGGGCCGAGGGCGCGGGCGATCGGCGCGCCCTGGCCCTCCTGCACGACACACTCGGCCGGGCCGACGCCTCCGACGCCGAACTGGCCGAGGTGTGCGCCGTGTTCGAGGCCACCGGCGCCAGGGCCACCGTCGAGACCAAGATCGGACGACTGGTGGACCAGGGACTGCACCACCTCGACAGCGTCCCTCTCGTCCCGCACGCCGGAAGCCGGCTGCGCGAGTTGCTGTGCGCGGCGGCCGGCGCACCCTCGGACGCCATGGGCACAGCGCCCGGCGCACCCCCGGACCGGGCGGGCACAGCGCCCGGTGCACCCCCGGACCGGGCGGGCGGAGCGGCCGGTGCACCCCCGGACCGCGCGGGTGGAGCGGCCGGCGCACCCCCGGACGCCGTAGGCGACGCACCCGACGCCCCCGTCCGCGTATCCCTGCTGCCGACCGCCGACGAGGACGGGGGACGTCGATGACCCGCACCGTTCCCGGGCGCACCGACCACGTCGTGGTCGTCGGCGCCGGGCTGTCCGGGCTGGCCGCGGCTCTGCATCTGCTGGGGGCCGGGCGCCGGGTCACCGTCGTCGAGCGCGACAGCTCACCCGGAGGGCGCGCGGGACGCCTGACGCGCCGCGGCTACCACATCGACACCGGCCCGACCGTGCTGACCATGCCCCACCTGGCCGACGAGGCCTTCGCCGCCGTCGGCGAGCGGCTGACCGACCGGGTCGAGCTCATGCCCCTGCACCCGGCGTACCGGGCCCAGTTCGCCGACGGAAGCCTCCTGGACGTCCACACCGACGCGGAGGCGATGGAGGCGGAGATCGAGAAGTTCGCCGGAGCGCGCGAGGCCGCCGGTTACCGGAGGCTGCGCGCCTGGCTCGAAAAGCTGTACCGGGCCCAGATGCGGCGCTTCATCGACGTCAACTTCGACTCCCCCGCGCAGTTGCTCGCCCCGGACCTCGCCCGGCTGGCCGCGCTCGGCGGCTTCGGCCGGCTGGACGCGCGCATCGGCCGTCATCTGCACGACGAGCGGCTGCAACGGATCTTCTCCTTCCAGTCCCTGTACGCGGGCGTGGCGCCGGCCCGCGCGCTGGCCGCGTACGCCGTCATCGCGTACATGGACACCGTCGCCGGTGTGTACTTCCCGCGCGGCGGCATGCACGCCCTGCCACGGGCCATGGCGGACGCCGCAGCGGCGGCGGGGGCCGACCTGCGATTCTCAGAACCGGTGACCCGGCTGGAGCGCTCCGGCGACCGGGTCACGGCCGTCGTGACGGCACACGACCGGATTCCCTGCGACGCGGTGGTCCTCACGCCCGATCTGCCCGTCGCCTACCGCCTGTTGGGCCATGTCCCGAGGCGCGCGGTGCCGCTGCGCTTCTCCCCCTCGGCCGTGATCCTGCACGCCGGCACCGACCGCACCTGGCCCTGGCTCGCCCACCACACCCTCTCGTTCGGCGCGGCGTGGCGGAGCACGTTTTGTGAACTCACCGAAACCGGCCGCCTGATGAGCGACCCGTCGCTGCTCGTCACCCGCCCGACCGTGACCGACCCCACGCTCGCCCCGCCCGGCCACCACCTGCACTACATCCTCGCGCCCTGCCCCAACACCAGGCTGGGCCCGGGCGCCGCGGAGTGGGGCGACCTGGCCCCCCGCTACCGGCACAGCCTCCTCGCCGAACTCGACCGGCGCGGCCTCGACGGCATCGCGTCCGCCATCGAGGAACAGTGCCTGGTCACGCCGGCCGACTGGCAGGCGCAGGGCCACGCGGCGGGTACACCCTTCTCCGCCGCCCACACCTTCGCGCAGACCGGGCCGTTCAGGCCGCGCAACCTGCCGCGCGGGACGGTCAACGCGGTCCTCGCGGGCTGCGGCACCACGCCCGGCGTCGGCGTACCGACCGTCCTGCTGTCCGGCAAGCTGGCCGCGGCGCGGATCACGGGCGGCCCACGCTCGGGCCGTACCGGTGCGCCGTCACGGGCGCGCCGCCTCCGGGAGAGGAGGCCGGCGTGACGGACCGCGAGCTCGACGCGGCGGGCATCACCGATCCCGGCCTGCGCCAGGCGTACACGAGGTGCCGGCAGCTCAACGCCCGGCACGGCAGGACGTACTTCCTCGCCACCCGCCTGCTGCCGGTGGCGCGCAGACCCGCCGTGCACGCCCTCTACGGATTCGCCCGCTGGGCCGACGACATCGTCGACACCCTCGACCCGACGACCGGTGCACTGGAGCGTTCCGCCCGACTCGCCCGCCTGCACCGGGAGTTGCGGACGGGTCTGTGCGACGGGGACAGTGCCGAGCCGGTGGTCCGCGCCCTGGCCGACACCGCCCGCCGGTACGCCATCGACCCACGGCACTTCACCGACTTCATGACCGCGATGCGCGCCGACCTCGACGTCACCGACTACGCCACGTACGCCGATCTGCGCCGCTACACCTACGGCTCGGCCGAGGTGATCGGCCTGCAGATGCTGCCGGTGCTCGGCACGGTGGTCCCGCGCGAGGAAGCGGCACCGCACGCCGCGGCCCTGGGCGTGGCCTTCCAACTCACCAACTTCCTGCGGGACGTCGGCGAGGACCTGGACCGCGGTCGCGTCTATCTGCCCGCGGACCTACTGACCGCCCACGGGGTGGACCGCCAACTGCTGTACTGGAGCCGGGAGTCCGCACGCCCCGACCGCCGCATCACCTCCGCGCTGCGGGAGTTCGAGCACCTGACCCGCGAGGTCTACCGCGAGGCGGCCCCCGGCCTGGCCATGCTCGAACCGGTGTCACGCCCCTGCATCCGCACTGCTTTCGTCCTCTACGGCGGCATCCTGGACGCCGTCGCCGCGGACGGCTACCGCTCGGTGCAGCGCCGGGCCGTCGTCCCGCGCCGTCGCCGCGCCGCGGTGGCCCTCGACGGCCTGGCGCGTGTGGTCGCGGCCAGGCTGCGCACCCACGCACCCGTGCGGCAACGGGAGTCGGCGCCCGTCACCCCGGAGGAACCGCCGCTCTCGTCCACCACCGAACCGATGCACCGGAGGCTCGCATGACATCTCGTCGGCGGTCAGGCCGCCATGCGCTCTCGCTGCGACGGCATCCGGTGCGCTGGGAACGGCAGCACCCCACCTGGCGTCAGGCCCGGCCCGGCGTCATCGCCGCGGCCCTGAAGCGTTCCCAGTCCCGCCCGTCCGGCAACTGGTACGTCGTCGGCGCGACCCGCGACGTACGCGACGACCGGCCCCTGGCGGCCACGGTGGCCGGGCACGAGATCGTGGTGTGGCGCACCGCCGACGGGCGGCTGGCGGCGGGCCCCGGCGTCTGCCCGCACCTGGGAGCACCCCTGGCCGAGGCTCCGGTGCACTGCGGCACGCTCGTGTGCCACTGGCACGGACTGGCACTGGACGGTGCCCCGTTCGCGGGCTGGGAGCCGGTGCCCGTGCACGAGGACGGCGTCCTGGTGTGGGTACGCCTGGACGCGGTGGGTGGTGAACCGCCCCTGCAGGCACCGGTCGTGCCGGCCCGACCGCCGCTGACGCGCTCGGTCGCCGCCGTCTACAAGGGAGTTGCGTTCTGCGAACCCGAGGACGTCCTGGCCAACCGGCTGGATCCCTGGCACGGAGCGTGGTTCCATCCGTACTCCTTCGTGGACCTGACGGTCGTCCGCACACCGGACGCGGCCGGGTCGGACGAGCCGGGCGACGACGGATTCACCGTCGACGTCTCCTTCAAGGTGGCCGGGCGGCTCGTCGTACCGGTGCGGGCGGTCTTCACCAGCCCCGAGCCGCGCACGATCGTCATGCACATCACCGAGGGCGAGGGCCGCGGTTCGGTCGTCGAGACGCACGCCACCCCGCTCGGGACGGACGGGCGCGGACGGCCGCGCACCGCCGTCGTGGAAGCGGTGGTGGCCTCCTCCGAGCGTCCCGGATTCGCCGCGGCCCGTACGGCGGCACCGGTGCTGCGCCGGCTCATGGCCTCGACGGCCGGGCGCCTGTGGCGCGACGACCTGGCCTACGCGGAACGCCGCTGGCACCTGCGCTCCACCGGGCGCTTCCCCGGCTGACCGGGCGGGGCGCCGACCGTTGAAGCGGCCGTTCGGGGGCAGTCGGAACAGGCATGCACCGGGGAGAGGACCCGGTCCGGTGGAGGGAGCCTGTCCGCGATGGGAACGGCCGTGCACGTCCCGCAGACCAGGGACATGATCGGGGAGGAACTCTCCGGCGACGAGGCGCTGACCGCGCTGCGGCGCTACGGCGGCATGCGGCTGCTGGTCGACTCCTTCGCCCGGTTCCGCTACGCCGACGGCTTCTCCCACGCAAGGGCCCTCGGCTTCCAGATCGTGGTCGGCCTGGTGCCGCTGGCCCTCGCACTCGTCGGCCTCGCCACGTCCGTGCACACCGACGCGGTGGGCCGGATCGTCGAACGCTCCCTCGGCGACATCGTGCCCGGGACCGGTGCGGAGGTGATCCGGGAGGCCTTCGCGAGCTCTCGGCAGAGCGCGCACGGCGACGTCTGGAGCACCCTCGCCCTGTGGCTGGGCCTCGCCTTCGCCCTGCTCAACCTCGCCTCGGCGATGGGCCAGATCGAGCGGGGAGCCAATCGCATCTACGGCATCGAGCGGGACCGGCCCTTCACGCACAAGTACGGCCGTGCGCTGCTGCTGGCGACGGCGGCCGGGCTGCCGATGGTGCTCGGGTTCGTGGTCCTCGTGGCCGGCGAGCCGGTCGGCGACGCCATCGCCACGACCCTGGGCTCCTCCGCCGACGCGGACCACTGGTGGGCCGCGCTCGAGATCCCGGTCGGGCTGGCGCTCGCATGGATCGCCTCCGCCGTGATCTTCCGGTGGTCACCGCGCCGCAGGCAGCCGGGCTACACCTGGCTCGCCTTCGGCAGCGCGGTCCACCTCGTCCTGTGGGTCGTGGCCACATGGCTGCTGGCGCTCTACGTCGGCGAGAGCAGCTCCTTCGGAGCGGTCTACGGCCCCCTCACCGCCTTCGTCGCCCTGATGCTGTGGGCCAACGTGACCGGCGTCGCCCTGTTCCTCGGAATCGCCTTCGCCGCCCAGCTGGAGGCGGCGCGCGCCGGCATCACGTCGGCCGTCCACCCGGATCCCGGACCGGGCAGCTGAGACCGGAGGAGACGGGGCCTACCGCTCCTCGAAGTCCTCCGGGCTCACCCCGGCCTCCTCGAGCGCTTCGCGCACGGTGCGACCGGTCGCACCCGCCGGCGCGTGCCGCACAGGGCCGTGCGGTGCGTCACCGGTCGACGTGATCGTCCTCGCCTTCGCCTTGTCGTGCTCGGTGTCGTGTTCGGGCTTCTGCTCGTTTACGGCCATGATCCTCGTGTACCCGTGCGGGCGGGGATATGCGCCCGCGCTATCCGAGCTTCGCCTTCCTGGCACGCCTCCACGCCTCCGGCAGCTGACGCTCGCGCGCCTCGCCCGAGGCCATCTCCTCGCCGTACAGCACGCCCCAGGTGAAGTTGGGCTCGCCTGCCGCGTGGGCCGCGATCGCCAGGTCGCGCAGCACATCGCGGGCCACGACGCCGTCGTGATGATCGCCGCTGATCTGCTGGACGGCCTTCATACGCTTGCCGAGACGCTTGGCGGGCTTGCCGAGCGCCGGGCGGGCCGCCTCCGCGGCGTAGCGGACCCGTTTGGCCGCCTTGCGGGCGTGGTGGACGGCCGCGTCACGCTCGGGGCCCGCGGGCAGTGCCAGCGCACGGTCCATGCGCCCGCGCAGCCGCCCGTGCTCCCTGACGATCGCCTTGGTGAGAACCTTCTCGGGCCTGCCCGACGCCTTGGCGCGCAGGGGCGGGTCCTCGAGCAGCCGGGTCAGCGACTCCAGCAGCTCCAGATAGCGGGGCGAGGCCAGCGCGGCGAGCGTACGGCGGCGGGCCTGCGCCTGCTCCGCCGCGTCCCAGACCTGCAGCCGGGCGCTGACCGGCCCGAGGACCAGCTCGCCGGGCAGCTTCGTCACGCCTGCCGCCAGCCGGTCGCGCAGGACCTCGTGGTCGCGCTCGTCGGCCAGCTCCCCTGCCAGCCACTTCAGTTCCGCCCGCACCGGATCGGTGACCTGGCGGTCGAGGACGGACCGGCAGGACCGCAGACAGCTGCGCAGCCGGCGGATCGTGGTGCGCGTCTTGTGCACCGCGTCGGGCCGGTCGCGCCGTACCGCCGGGTCGAGGTCGGACAGGCCGCGCACCAGGCGCTCGATGTAGGCGTGTACGTGCGCGCCCGCCGAATCCGGTTCGATGCCGGCGCCCAGATGATCGCCGTTGGGGGCGGGGGTCGTCTCCCGCAGGGCCCGGGCGACCTTGGAGGGGCTGTCCGCCCGCTCGATGCCGTTCCTGCGCAGCACCTTCTCGACCTGCTTCAGGAGCCTGGGGTCGCCGCCCTCGGCGAGTTCGACCTCCATCTCGGTCCACATGGCGTGCAGCCCGGAGACCAGCCGGGAGTCCGCGCGCACCGAGTCGAGGCTGACCTCGGCCACGGCGACGCCCTCGGCGTCGAGCAGATCGCGCACGGAGCGTGTGGAGCGGATCCGCACCACGGGTCGCAGCGGCGCTCCACGGGTGCGGGACAGAGTCAGTTCCCGGAGGTCGGCCGGGACGTTCTCGTCGCTCTCGGACAGCGGGAGGCGGATCTCCTCCCTGCTGTCGCCGGACAGCGGGAGCTTCAGGTGCCATCCGGCATCCGTACCGCCGGTCCTGCGCCGCAGACTGGCGCCACCGCTCGTCAGGCGCAGGTCCTCGGTGTCGTAGTAGACGGCGTCCAGCTCATGGACTCCCCGGTCGGCCAGCGACACTACCGGTCCCGCACCGACCAGCTCGGACAGCCAGGAGATGTCGTCGGCCGCAGGCGCCGCGTACTTGCGTTCTGTTTCCTGTATCGACTGGGCCATACATTCCGGCTGTACCGGATCGCCGGGATCAAACCGACAGACACGGATTCTTCGGCCGTATGTCACGTGGAAGGAGTGGCGATCGTCGTAGACGTGTGAACTGGCAGCCCGACGGCAAAGGAGGCGGAGGGCACCGTGACGGACGAGGACAGGAAACGGGCCGCGCATCAGGCACTGGTGGAGCGTGTGCTGAGCGGTGAGGGCCAGGCGTCGGCGGAGCAGCGAGCGCTTGCCTTCGGCAACGACCGCGGGCTCGCGCCGCCGCTCGACGCGCTGGTCCGCAAGGTCGCGGACATGCCGGCGCGGGTCGGCGAGGCGGACCTGGCGGCGGCGAAGGCGGCGGGGTGCACCGAGGACGAGGTGTTCGAGCTGGTCGTCTGCGCCGCCGTCGGCAAGTCGGCGCGGCTGTACGACGCGGGGCTCGCGGCGCTGGCCGAAGCGACCGCCGAGGAGGCATGAGCATGAGACTCGGCATCCTCGATCACGGCTACTCCCCCGGAACGAAGCTGCTGTTCGCTGTCATCCGCCTGTTCTCCCGGCAGCCGGTGCCCGACGCCGCCAAGCTGGTCTTCTACCGGCGCGATTTCTACGGCACCCGAGCCAAGGCGTTCACGCACGAGGTGATGCGCGGGCCGTCCGACTGGTCCGTGGGCGACCGGGAGCTGATGGCCGCCTACGTGTCCAAGGTGAACGAGTCCGCCTTCTGCGTCGGCGCGCACACCGCGACCGCCGGACAGGCCTACGGGGACGGCCGGAAGGTCGCGGCGGTGCTCGACGACCTGGAGTCCGCGCCGCTCGCGGAGCCGCTCCGGGCGACCCTGCGGATGCTCGGCGAGCTGACCCGGGAGGGGAAGGTCGGCGCCGACGACATGCGGGAGGTGCTGGCCGCCGGCGTCTCACCCCAGCAGGTCAGGGACGCGCTCGCGGTCTGCGCCGCTTTCAACGTCACCGACCGGCTCGCCGATGCCTTCGGGTTCGAACTGCTCAGTCCTGAAGGGTTCGAGGCGGGCGCCGAGTATCTGCTGAAGCGGGGTTATCGGTAGTCAGTCGTGGTCGTAGCGCTTGCCCAGATCGAGTGCTTCGGGCAGACCGACCGTCTGGAAGAAGTCGTCGAGCCCGGGCAGGTGCCGTACGGCGCCGACGGGCGTGCCGGCCGCCGCGACATCGGCGAGGACGTCCCGTACGGCCGTGGTCGCGGCGAGAAGCGTCGAGAGAGGGAAGATGACCAGGCGGTAGCCGAGTTCCGTCAGGCGCGCCAAGCCGGTGGGCGGGGTCTTGCCGCCTTCGACCCAGTTGAAGAGCAACGGCGTATCCGGGAAGGCCGCCGCGGCCGCCTCGATCTCGGCGTCGGTCTGCAGGGCTTCGAGGAAGAGCATGTCGGCGCCGGCGTCGCGGTAGCGCCTGGCTCGCTCCAGCGCTGCGTCGAAGCCCTCGACTGCCCGTGCGTCGGTACGGGCGATGATCACGAAGTCCGGGTCGCGCCGGGCCTCCACGGCCGCCTCGATCTTGCCTGCCATGGTGCCCGCCGCAATGACCTTCTTTCCGTCCATGTGGCCGCAGCGTTTGGGGGCCGGCTGGTCCTCCAGATGGATCGCGGCGACGCCGGCGGCCTCGTACTCGTGGACGGTGCGGATGACGTTGATCGCGTTGCCGTAGCCGGTGTCGGCGTCCGCGATCACCGGCACGCCGACGGCCGAGACGATACGGCGGGCCGCGTCCGTCATCTCGGTCATGGTGAGCAGGCCGATGTCGGGACGGCCGAGCAGCGAGGCGGTGGTGCCGAAGCCGGTCATGTACACGGCCGGGAATCCCGCCTGCTCGACGAGCAGGGCGCTCATCGCGTCGTACGCCCCCGGCGCGAGCACCGGGTCCGGTCCGCGCAGCAGCTCTCGTAGCCGCCGCGGGCCGCTCGTACGCGAATCCGGCAGTGGGGCCATGGTCGCTCCTTGTCGCCTACGGGCCGCGGGGCGGCGGACCGCGTACCCAGGGGGTGGATCTCCTGCACATCGGCCCGATCTCCGGGTCGCCGCGCCATCGATACCCTGCCCCGGTATGGTGTGACGGCAGGCATCGAGCACGCGGGGCGAGTGAGAGGGACGGGTACGCAGGTGGACAGCGCACAGGCGGCCAAGCGGGGCACGGCCCGGCTGCTGGCCGTGTGCGCGGTACTGTTCGGACTCTTCCTCATGCACGGCGCCCCGTCCACGGCGGCGGAGGGCTGCCACGGCGCCATGGGCGCTGCCGGCGGCACGACGACGGGGATGGCGGGCACGCCGATGACCGGCGTCGCGAACGCACCCGTCGCCGGTGGTCATCACACCGCCATGGCGTCCTCGACGCCGCCCGTCGTGGACGCCGCCTCCGGCCCCACGATGCGAGGTGCCGCCTCGTCCGGGATGCCCGGGACGCTGTGCGTGTCGACGCCGGCTCACGACCGGATCCCGCTCCCCGCGTCCGGACTGCTCGCCGTCACGGGCGCCCTGGCCGTCGTCCTGTGGGGACCGGCCGGGCTGCGAGCGGCAGCCGGCGGGACAGGGCGGCGCGGGCCACCGACCGGTGGACGAGGTCTTCTGCTTCAGGTGTGCGTCGCGCGGACGTGACGGGCGCACCGGATCCAGCCGTTCGGCTCGATCCGGACCCGCGTCCTGCTCGTTTCCGCGTGCCACCGGTGTGGTGCGCCCACCTGGAAAGACCCACATCCATGCGCTCTTCCCGGCCTGTTGACCGGCTCACCTTCCGTTCCCTCTCCCGTTCCGCCACGCGCCGCCGCAGCCTCGCGGCGGCCGGCGCGGCCACGGCTCTCGCGCTGGCCCTGACCGCCTGCGGTTCCTCCGACGATTCCTCGTCGTCCATGCCCGGCATGGACCACGGCGCCAAGTCCTCCGCCTCCCCCAGCACCTCCCAGGCGATGGGTGACATGCCGGGGATGGAGCACGCGGCCACCGGCAACGGCCTGTCCGCCACCCAGGACGGCTACCGTCTCTCCGCCAAGGACTCGACGCTGCCGTCGGGCGAGCCGACCGCCTACCGGTTCGCCGTGACCGGCCCCGACGGCAAGGCGGTCACCCGCTTCGCCCTCGACCAGACCAAGCGGATGCACTTCTACGCCATCCGCTCCGACCTGACCGGCTTCCAGCATCTGCACCCGGCCATGGCCGCGGACGGCACCTGGACCGCCGGCCTGGCCTCGCTCGCGCCCGGTTCGTGGCGCGTGTTCGCCTCCTTCACGCCCGCCGCCGGGTCCGGCAAGGGCCAGGACTTCGTGCTCTCCCGGACCGTCTCCGTGCCCGGCAGCGCCGCGAAGAACCCGCTGCCCGCACCGGCCCGCAGCACCCAGGTCGACGGGTACACCGTGACCGTCAAGGGCGAGCCCATGGCGGGGATGGCACACCCGCTGACCGTCAGCGTCGCCAAGGACGGCAAGCCCGTCACCGATCTCCAGCCCTACCTCGACACCTACGCCCATCTGACCGCGTTCCACGAGGGCGACGCCGCGTTCGCCCATCTCCACCCGACCACCAAGGTGACCGGTGACCACGGCGGCCCGGACCTGGCGTTCCACGCCGAGCTGCCCACGCCCGGCAACTGGCGGCTGTTCCTGCAGTTCCGGACCGGCGGCACGCTGCACACCGCCGCGCTGACCCTGCGCGCCGGCTGACCCTGTGTGGGGGGGCGCCGGGGGAGGGGGGGGCCCCCCCCCCCACCGGCGGAGAGGGAACGAACACAAAAGGGGGGTTTTTTGTCCTCCTTCCGCCGCCCATTTCAAGGGAAACCCCCCAAATGGGTGCC
>NZ_JBHVGU010000008.1:147970-178879 GCF_042800575.1 Streptomyces sp. NPDC057616 | reverse complement strand
GCTTGTGTGGGTGCCGGTCCGTGTCCTTCTTCCCCGTCTCGCTTCTGCTCCGTCTCTGTGTCTTCTTTGGTTTGGGTTTCCGCTGGGGCCGTCCTCCCCCCACGTCCCGGCCGGCGGCGAGGCCGCGGACACGAGCGTGATGTCTTTGACCGTACGTATGCCGCACGTTGAAGGGAACGCTCCACAGATGGATGCCGTACTGCACGCGCTGTCGATCACCGGATCCATGACCTGGGAGATCACCTGGGCCCTCATCCTGGGCTTCGCGCTGTCCGCCGTCGTGCAGGCCGTGGTCCGCAAGTCCGCCGTCGTCTCGTTGCTCGGCGACGACCGCCCGCGCACCCTCGCCGTCTCCGCGGGCCTGGGCGCGGCATCCTCGTCCTGCTCCTACGCGGCGGTCGCGCTCGCGCGCTCGCTGTTCCGCAAGGGCGCCGACTTCACCGCGGCGATGGCCTTCGAGATCGCGTCCACCAACTTGGTCGTGGAGCTCGGTGTCATCCTCGCGCTGCTGATGGGCTGGCAGTTCACCCTCGCCGAGTTCACCGGCGGACCCATCATGATCGTCGTGCTGGCCGTGCTGTTCCGGCTCCTGCTGCGCGAGGGGCTGCTGCGCCAGGCCCGCGAGCACGCCGATCGCGGCGTCGCCGGGTCCATGGAGGGCCATGCCGCGATGGACATGTCCGTCCGGCGGGAAGGCTCCTTCGCGCGGCGGCTGCTCTCCCCCGACGGCTTCACCTCCACCAGCCATGTGTTCGTCATGGAGTGGGCGGCGATCCTGCGTGACCTGGTCGTCGGCCTGCTCATCGCGGGTGCGATCGCCGCGTGGGTGCCGGACTCGTTCTGGCAGGCGTTCTTCTTCGAAGGCCACCCGCTCGCCGCGAAGCTGTGGGGGCCGCTGATCGGCCCGCTGGTGGCGATCGCCTCGTTCGTCTGCTCCATCGGCAACGTGCCGCTCGCGGTGGTGCTGTGGAAGGGCGGCATCAGCTTCGGCGGCGTGGTGTCCTTCATCTTCGCCGACCTGCTGATCCTCCCCATCCTGAACATCTACCGGAAGTACTACGGCGCCCGGATGGCCGTCTTCCTCCTGGGCACCTTCTACGTCGCGATGGTCGTCGCCGGGTACGTCGTGGAGTTCGTCTTCGGCGGGCTCGGCCTGATCCCCGACCAGGCGGACGCCGAACTCCCGGCGGAGGGCGTCAGTTGGAACTACACCACCTGGCTCAACATCGTCTTCCTGATCCTTGCCGCTGTCCTCGTCGTGCGGTTCCTGCGGACCGGCGGGCTGCCCATGCTGCGGATGATGGGCGGCTCACCGGACGACGACCACCACCACTGACGGGCCACGGGGCCGGGGCACGGGCTACCTGACCAACCGTGCGGGCCGGGTCGTGGCGTGGAGCAGGTACTCGAACGGCCCACGACGGAAGTGGCGGGTCCATACGAGCGCCAGCAGTACGGCGCCCGCGACGAATGCCCCCAGGACCGGCAGGGCGGACATGGTGTCGGCGTCGACGATCGCGATGTCCCAGACCTCCACCAGGAGCCAGAGGGCGACGATGTGCAGGACGTACGCGGTCAGCGCCATCGTGCCGACCGCGGAGACGGGAGCGGTCAGCCGGGTCAGGCGCGGCAGCCGGGCGGTGACGGTCAGGCAGGCGGCCACCACGACGAGGGCCACACCCGTGTTACCGAGGATGGAGAAGGTGGTCTGGCTGTGCGGTGCGGCGACCAGGAGCCAGTCGAGAGGGGTGCCGTCCTGCGGTTCGCCCACGATGTCGGACCACCAGGCCGACGACGCCGAACCGCCGTCCGCGGCCGCCGAGATGGTGGTGAGCGCGTGCGGCACCAGGCGCAGGGCCAGCCAGGAGCCGCCGTAGCCGACGACCGCGAGGGCGCCGCCGCACAGGGCGAGCCGGGAGCGGACGGCGGGCCGGGACAGGTCGAGCCGGGCCACGGCCATGCCCGCGACCACGAACGGCGCCCAGGTCAGCACCGGGTACGAGCCGGTGAACAGCAGCTCCACGACGCCGTCCGTGCTGGTGATCCGGGCCAGCGGGTCATGGGCGATGACGGTGTCCGCCCATGACCCGTCCTCGATGGAGATCCGTACGGCGTACAGGACTTGGGGCAGGATCAGTGCCCCGGCGGCGGCGATGACGGCGAGCGTGGCGGCGCGCAGGCGGTACAGGGGGAGGACGGCCAGGAACAGGAGGCCGTAGAAGCTGAGGATCACCTCGACCTCGGTGTCCAGGGCCGTGAGGGCGTAGCCGAGCGCGATCAGGACGACGGCCCTGAGCACGATCCTCGCCACCGCCTGCCGCCCGGCACGGCCGGTCCGGGGCCGGGGGCGACCGGTCATGATGATCAGTGAGAAGCCGGCCAGCAGCGCGAACAGGGCGGAGGAGCGGCCGCGCGCGGTCTCCAGCACGAAGCCGACGGGACCGCCGACGGTGACGTCGGGGCCGATGTGGGCGGAGTACATGCCGAAGACCGCGAGGCCGCGGGCCAGGTCGATGCCGATCAGCCGGCCGGCGGCCGGTGCGTGCGGTGGCTGCTCGGACCGTACGGGCGGAGGCGCGACCGGGGAGGCGTCGTTCGTCATGGCTCCAGGGTTCGCGGCCCGTACGGCGCGGCCCACCCGGCAGGCTTCCGAACCCCACCCGCCGACCGGACGGAACCGGACCGGCCGATCGGCCGGTCCCTCTCTACGACCGTCCGAAGCCCGACCGCGCCCGGCAGACGCGCGCCCCGCGGCGTGATACCCATCGAAGGGCGGGCAACCGACGAGCGGAGCGCACGTGATCCGTGTACTGGTGGTCGACGACGAGGCCCTCGTCCGCACGGGCTTCACCCACATCCTCAACGCCTCGGCCGACATCGGAGCCGTGGCGGCGGTACCGGGCGGCCAAGCGGTGCAGGCCGTACGGGAGTTGTGCCCCGACGTCGTGCTGCTCGACATCCGGATGCCCGACGTGGACGGGCTGACCGTCCTGGCCGAGCTGCGCCGGATGGCGCATCCACCGGTGGTGGCCATGCTGACGACCTTCGACACCGACGAGTACGTCGAGGCGGCGCTGCGGTCGGGCGCCGCGGGCTTTCTGCTCAAGGACACCGATCCCGAGCACCTCCCGTTCCTGCTGCGCACTTTGGCGGAGGGCGGCACCGTACTGTCGTCGCAGGTCACCCGTACGGTGGTGGACGGTTTTCTGGGCCATGGCGTACGGGAGACCTACGCCGTCCGTCTCGTCGCGCGGCTCAGCGAGCGTGAGGGTGCCGTCCTGGCGCTGATGGCCGAGGGGCTGTCCAACACCGACATCGGCGACCGGATGCATCTGAGCACCGGCACGGTGAAGGGCCATGTCAGCGCCGTCTTCGAGAAGTTGCACGTCGACAACCGCGTCCAGGCCGCACTGGTCGCCGAGCGCGCCGGGCTGCTCAGGCCGCCGCCCGAGGACGGAGGCACCCGATGAACCCTCGCCGGCCGCCCGCCCCGCTGATGGACGCGGTGCTGGTCATGGCCTCGCTGCTGGACCTGTGGGTCAACAGCGAGGGCGAGGACCCCCTGGCCCTCGCCTTCGGCCTGCTCGCCGCCGCGGCCCTCGTGCTGCGCGGTCATCTGCCGCTGACGACCTTCTTCCTCACGCTCCCCACCGCCCTGGTCGGCGACGCGGCGCTCGCCACCCTGATCGCGCTGTACACGCTCTCCTCGCTCAACCGGCACCGGGGCGTACTCGCGGGCTGCGCGGTGACCTTCGCCGTCTGCGACTTCCTGCCGTGGCCCTGGAGCGAACTGGAGGTCGGCGAACTCTCCGAGACCTACAGCCTCGTCCACCTCACCTACACCTTCGCCACCGCCGCCGCACCCGTCTTCCTGGGCCAGCTCGTCCAGGCCCGGCGTGAACTGTCGCTGCGGCTGGCCGAGATCTCCGAGGCGCGCGAGCAGGAGCAGTTCCTCACCGCGCAGGCCGCCCTCGGCAAGGAACGCGCCCAGCTGGCCCGGGAGATGCACGACGTCGTCTCGCACAAGGTGAGCCTCATCGCGGTCCAGGCGGGGGCGCTTCAGGTGGGCAGCCCCGACGCCGAGGCGAGAGCGACCGGGGCCACGATTCGGCGGCTGAGCGTGCAGACGCTGGAGGAACTGCGGCACATGGTGGGCGTGTTGCGTGCCTCGGGCAGTCGCCCCACCGAGCTCACGCCCCAGCCGTCGCTCGCCGACCTGGACCAACTCGTCGCGTCCAGCGGCATCGACACGGAGCTGGAGACGGTCCTGCCGGAGGACCTTCCGCCCACCTTGCAGCGCGCCGTCTACCGCACGGTCCAGGAGGCCCTGACCAACGTCCGCAAACACGCCCCGGGCGCCACCGCCACCGTCCGCGTCCACCACCGCGACGGCACGCTCAGGACCACCGTCAGCAACACCGCACCCATCCGCCCCGCGCTCCCCCTGCCCGGAGCCCAGCACGGCCTCGTCGGCCTACGGCAGCGCGCCGAACTCCACGGCGGCACGGTGACCTCCGGCCCCACGACGAACGGCGGCTACGAACTCCGCATGGAACTGCCGGCCGGGGACTCAGCTCCCGGCGGAAAGCCGTGAATACCTTCCGTGGCAACCGCGTCGTCCGGGATGTCGAGGGGGCAGAGGCCCCAGCGCCGGGCGATCTCCATGACGTGCTGCTCAACGGGCATGGCGGCGAACCAGGCATCCCACTCGTCCTCGCCCCACACCTCCCAGCCGTCGTCGAGGATGCGCTGCCCGACCCCGAGTTCCCTCTCGACGGCGGTGGGTTCGCCGTGGTGCAGGGGGACTTGGCCTTGCGTGCCGCTGTAGCAGTAGGCACGGGTCAGCACACCGCCTTCGGTCCTGGCCCAGGCGTGGTCCTCGCCGATGCGATCGGTCAGGAAGAACTGCAGGTCGCCGAGGACCGCGCTCAGGCTCTCGAGCCGGGCGGGGAAACGGGGATCGGTCGGGTCGAGCACACAGGTCAAGTGGATGCGGCCGTGCGCGATCGTCCAGTCGGGGACCGGGCGGGCCACGAAGACGCCCGATCTGTAGGCGGCCTCCGTGCCGCTCGTCCAGTCCATGACCTGGCGGTGATGCAGGCCGAGGCCGTCGCTCACGTCCTCCGGCGTGGCGTCCCGGAAAGCCAGCCATGCCGTCTTGTAGCCGATGCCCATGATCCCCCCAGTACGGTGACGGACGGATCATCGCAGGAGCAGGCGCAGGCGACGACGCGGAGGCAGGCACACTCGCCGGTCCAGTCCAGGTCCGCCTGCCACAAGGCCGGGCCGAAGACCTCGTACTGGATGATGCGTGGGGCGACCCCGTGGTCGATGAGGCGGCCGCCAACCGTCTGCACCCGCTCCCGGTACGCGGCCGCGCCCGTTCGATCCGACACGGACACTCTGCTCCCGTCGAGGAGTGGTTCACCCCGCGAACGGCACTACTGGCACGTCGGGCGGCAGGTTGAACGGCGTGACCACCTGGATCGCCGACGGCAGGACCGGACCGTCGTCGGGCAGCGCCCGGTGCGCGCGCATGACGGCCCGGCAGGCGCGGCGCACGTCCTGGCGCAGGTCGTGGTGGAGGACCGCGGACAGCCGGCGCTCGCGCAGCAGGCGGGTGTTGTCGTGGTCGAGGTCGTGCGCGACGAAGACGGCACAGGACCTGCCGAGTGCGTCGAAGGCGTCCAGCGTGGCGAGATTGCCGCCGCCCATGGAGTACACGGCGACGATGTCCTCGTCGCGTCCGAGGGCCGCCAGCACCAGTTCGCGCTGCGTGGCGTCGAGGCCGTCGCTGTCGGTGACCTCCACGAGGGAACGCGCGGGCCGGGCCAGGCGCATCGCGCCGCGGAAGCCCATCTCGCGTTCCTCCTCCCCGCGGAAGGAGCCCCGGCTGACGGTGGTGAGCACGTTGCCGGGGCGGTCGCCGAGCCACTGCTCCAGCAGGTAGGCGGCGGTGGCCCCGGCCGCGCGGTTGTCGATGCCGACGTAGGCGAGCCGGGCGCTGTGGGGCAGGTCGGTGACCAGGGTGACGACGGGGATGCCGGCGGCGGCCAGGCGTGCGACGGCGGCCGTGATCTCCGGTACGTCGGGGGCCTTGAGGATCACGCCCTGCGTGCCCCGCTTGGCGATCTTGTCCAGCGTGGCGGCCAGCTCCGCGGGCGGGCAGGTCTCCCGGAAGTGGAAGCGCGAGCGGACGACCGCGGGGTGCAGCGAGGGCAGTTCGGCCTCCAGCGCCTCGCGTACGGCGGTGGAGAACCGCTCGGGCGCCTGCATCACGATGTCGATCATGAACGTACGGCCGCCGATGCGGACCTGGGTCTGCTGGCGGTCCAGGTCCTTGATGGCCGCGTGCACCTCCCGCACGGTGCTCTCGCGCACGTTGCCCCGGTCGTTGAGGACACGGTCGACGGTGGCCGTGCTGAGCCCGGCCTGGCGGGCGATCTCCCTGATCGGATACGGGTGTCGCATGACGGATCCCAGACGCTGGATGATGGACTTTTGATGCATCGATGAGCATTGAATGAGGGGTTCGGGCACTCAAGACTGGCAGAAAGGCAAGCACGGCGAAAGGACCCCGATGTCGTCCACGAACCCCGCGGAGCGGACCTGGCTGACCGAGGCCGACTGCGATCTCGACGCCTTCCGCTCGCTCGTCGAGCAGGAGACCGACCCCGCCGGCCACCCGTCGGCCGAGCGCGTGGAGCAGAACGTCCCGATCCACGACAGCGACCGGCTCCGTGCTCTCACGGCCACCGCCGAGGGCCGGCGGGAGGTACAGGGCGAACTCGTCCGGGCGCTGCTCGACGGGCCCGGCATCGTCGTCCTCAAGGGCGCGTTCCCGGACCCGGCCGTCGTCGACCGCGCGTCCGAGGTGTTCGCCGCGCTCATCGAGGAGGAGCGCGCGAGCGGTACCGCCCGAGGCGACCACTTCGCCAGGCCGGGCGCCAACGACCGCGTCTGGAACGCCCTGGACAAGGTCGCCGTACGGGCACCCGAGGTGTTCGCCGACTACTACGCCAACGACATGATCGCGCTGATCAGCGAGGCCTGGCTGGGCCCCGGCTACCAGGTGACCTCACAGGTCAACGTCGTCAACCCGGGCGGCGCGGCACAGAACGTGCACCGCGACTACCACCTCGGTTTCCTCACCCAGGAGCAGGCGGCCCGCCATCCGGCGCACGTCCACCGCCTGTCCCCCGTGCTCACCCTGCAAGGTGCCGTGGCCCACTGCGACATGCCCGTCGAGTCCGGCCCCACCCTGTACCTGCCGCACTCGCAGAAGTACGAACCCGGCTACCTCGCCTGGCGACTCCCGCAGTTCATCGAGTACTTCGACGCCCACCACGTCCAACTCCCCCTCGCCAAAGGGGACGCGGCCTTCTTCAACCCCGCGCTCTTCCACGCGGCCGGGCACAACCGCTCCACCGGCATCCGCCGTATGGCCAATCTGCTCCAGGTGTCCTCCGCCTTCGGGCGCGCGATGGAGACGGTGGACCGCGAGGCGATGGCCAACGCCCTCTTCCCCGTCCTGCTGCGCCGCAAGGCCGAGGGCGCCTCGGAGGACTGGCTGCGCCGCGTGGTCGCCGCCACCGCAGAGGGCTACGCCTTCCCCACCGACCTCGACCTCGACCCGCCCGTCGGCGGCCTCGCCCCGCCCTCCCAGGCGGACACCTTCTGGCAGGCCGTCGCCGAGGAATGGGCCCCGGCCCGGCTGCGCGAGGAACTCCAGGCCGGGACCAAGCGGCGCCGCGGCTGAACGGGACGCACGTCCCAGCTCAAGCGGGGAGCGGGCCAGGCATGACCGGGCCCGGCAATGCCTGGCAGGAGCCGGCAGGACCCGGCCGTCGTGCGGCTCGCTCCTGGGCCTCCCCCGCGAACAGCACACCCGTCTCCGCCGACCCCACAATGGATCCCGTGGCACAGGTACCGATCTCACGTCATCTGCTCCGCGCCAAGGATCTCGCGGACGCCCGCTACGGCGAGGCGCTCACCGTGGCGGACATGGCCGCGGCCGCCGCGCTGTCGCCGGCCCACTTCAGCCGGAGCTTCAAGGCGGCGTTCGGCGAGTCCCCGCACCAGTACCTGCTGACCCGCCGCCTGGAGCGGGCCGCGTCCCTGCTGCTGGCGACGGACTGGACGGTGGCCGCGGTCGGGGTCGCCGTCGGCGCGCGCAGCATCGGCTCCTTCACGACGAGCTTCCGGCGGATGTACGGGACGACGCCGCAGGCCTACCGGGCGGCCCATCCGCCCGCCGCACGCCATGTGCGCGTCCCGCGCTGCGTGGCGATGGCCTACGGGCGGCCGCAGAACCGCACGTTTCGAGAAGACACGACCGCGCCCGCTGCCTAGCGTCGTTCCCAGGCAACGACCGAGGAGCGGCCATGACCACCATCAAGATCGCCAACGCGCAGTTCTGGGTGCACGACCAGGACGAGGCACTCGCCTTCTACACCACCAAGCTCGGCTGGGAGGTCAGGGCGGACGTGACGATGGAGGCGTGGAGCTTCCGCTGGCTGTGCGTGGCCCCGCCCGGGGACGGCCCGGCGCTGGTCCTGATGCCCGTGCCGGGGCAGCCGATGCTCGACGAGACGGGCAGCGCCCAGCTCTCGGACCTGGTGGCCAAGGGCGCGGGTGGCACACTGTTCCTGGAGACCGACGACTGCAAGGCCGCCTACGACGAACTGTCCGCCCGCGGCGTCGAGTTCAACGACCCGCCCACGACGCAGCCCTACGGCATCGACACGTCCTTCCGGGACCCTTCGGGCAACAACATCCGCCTCACGCAGGTGCTGGAGTTCGATCCGGAACGGCACTGACGGTTGCGACGGCACAGACGACACCGACGGCACAGACGCCGCTGACGGCGACGTCCCGGCATGCCGGCCCTCACCCGAAGAGAATGCTCCGCAGGATCCGGGTGAGGTGTTCGGTGAGCCGGTCGGGCGACATCGAGGCGAGGGGCTCGGTCCGGGCGATGTACCGGCTGAAGGCGACGCCCATCATCTGCGCGCCGACCAGCGCCACACGGGCGTCCATGTCGTCGTCGGACGCGGTGGCCGCATCGGGGGCGAGGACCGACCGGTAGACGGCGGCACTGTGCTCCTGCATCGCGGCCAGCAGGTCGGCGGCGGAGCCCTCGTCGGACGCGGCGCTGCGCAGGAGCGCGATGAGCGGGTCGTTGACGGCGTCCGTCTCCAGCCGCCGCACGAAGGCGTCCGCGATCCGGTCGGGCAGGGTCCCGGGGTCTCCTGCCGCGACCTGCTCCAGATCGCGGTTGCCCGGCACAGCCTGGAGGAACAACCGTTCCTTGGATGCGAAGTGACGGGTGATCAGGCCGTGGGTGACACCGGCCCGGCGTGCGATCTCCCGGAGCGTCGTGCGGGCGTACCCGCGTTCCGCGAAGGTGTGGCGGGCGGCGTCGATGATGGCCGCCCGGTGCCCCTCAGGGTCCCGCCGCCGACGCGGCACACCGGGCTCTGCGTCGGCCACGGCAACTCCTTCCGGTGATCAGGCCACGGGCGGGGCACCACGTCACCCACGGGCACCTGCTCGCTTAATGTCCGCGTGGATACTACAGCTTTCCGCCCGAGCGGCCCGCTCCCCCCTCTCCCCGCCGGTGATCATGGCGCAATCGCCGAGGCCACCGCATGCCCGCTCCGCACCATCCGCATCGACGGTCACGGCCTTCACATCGACGGCGGACCGCCGGTGACATGGCCTCCCGCACCACCGCCCACGCAACGCACGGCTTGCGCAGATCAACGAGATGCCGACGCACTGGCGCCGGGAGGCCTCGTGTTGGGCATCCCGAGGTCCACGGACCTTCGAATCCCATTGTCTCGCGCCACTTTTGACGGCGAATGTGCGAACAGCCCGATGCCTGGGAAGAATTGATAGCGGCCGCCGCCTGATGTCGGCGATGGCGGCGGCCGCTTTGCGCGAGGGCTCGCGCCGTCCCCTGGCGCGAGGACCCCGCGCGGGAACGTCCTTACGGCTCTGGGGCCTGCGGGAGTGAGCCCCAGCTCGAAACAGCCGCGAGGACGAAGACCGGGGCCCGCTGACGGCACTGGCGCGGGACGAGGTGGGCTCCGGTCACCCGAGGACGCGGGTCACTGCTGGCTGCCCGAGGACTGGGGGCTGAGGAGGTGTGCATCCCTCCTGTCCCGAAGCCTAGAACGACGCGGCTGTCCGGCGACACCCCGCGATTCGGCCCCTCGGCGGCCGAGACACCCCTGGCCGGAGCACCGGACGGGATCGGGCGCAGGCCAGACGGGACTCTCTACGCCCGGTGTCGAGTTGCGTAGTAAAAAACAACAGGTCGACGAAACGGACGATACGAGCACTGCGCCGCCGGAGCCCCAACCGCCCCGCCGGCGACGGCCCGCTCAGCCCGTCCGGGGCCAGGATTGCATCAGGGCCGCGATCCTCGCCGCGGTGCACGAGGGGTCGCGCAGCAGGTCGCGGAGGGCGAGGGCGTCGTCCCGGGTGGGCTTGACCGGGATTCCGGACGCCTCCAGGTACATCACGCCGGTCGCGGCGGCCACGGCCATGTTGGAGCGCTCGAGCCAGCGGCAGCGCCCGAGGATGTGCACCAGCGCCGCGGCCCGGGCGTAGGGGCCGTCGTAGACGGGGGTTTCGAGCAGCTCGGCGCGGTGGCAGGCGATCGCGGCCACCGGCACGCCGTAGTCGTCGGGCGACGGGTCGCCCGCCCCTGCCGCCTCCGCGACCTGAAGGATCCAGGGAACGTCGATGTAGAGATCCATTACGCGGCGTGGGCCCCCGAGGCGCGGCGGTCGGCCTCCTCCGCCTCGTCGAAGACGTCCTGGTGCTCGTCCAGGAACCGCCGTGCCGCGTCCAGACCGCGCTGCCGCAGCCCGTCGGCGTCCTCGCGCACGAGCGCGGCGATGTAGTCACTGACGCTCATGCCGCGATCCTTGGCCCGGGCCGTCGCCAGCTCGGCGATCTCGTCGTCGACGCGCCAGCCCCTCTGAGTCTTCGCCATGCCTGGATGGTACCAGCCGGTACCAGGGACGTTCCGGCCCCGATCACCGAGGGAGCTCCCGGCCGGGGCCCACGTTCGCCGACAGGACGTGCAGCACGCTTCTGACCTGGAAGGGAGCGAGACCCGGGTAGCGGGAGAGGACCAGTGCGCACAGGCCCGCCAGGTGCGCCGCCGCGAAGCTGTTGCCGCTGCACGGGCGCGTGCCGCCGCCCGGCCAGGGGGCGGGCACGTCCGTGCCGCGGGCGTAGAACTCGACCGGCGGCCGGGGGTTGTAGAGCAGGTGCCGCGGGTCGGGCACGGCATGGCTGCCGGCCGACAGGACCGAGGCGAAGCGCCAGGGAAAGCTCTCGATACGGCGGTTGTTCGCGGCGGCGACCAGCAGGGTGCCGCCGAAGCAGGCCCGGTCGGCGAGGTCATGGAGTTCGTCGCGCAGCTCCCGCTTGGTCGTCGACAGGCTGATGTTGACGATGTCGAAGCCCTGCTCGACCGCCCAACTCAACCCGGTGAGCAGGGTGTTCCCGGTGCAGGACAGCCCGGCGCCGAGCACCCGCAGGCTCACCAGGGAGCACTCGGGCGCCAGCGACCGGATGACGCCGGCGCAGGCGGTGCCGTGACCGTAGGCGTCGCCCGACTCGTCGGTGACGACGCGGAGTTGGCCGTCCGGGCCGGGAGTCACCACGTGCGCGGCGGAGACCGGGCCCACCAGCGGATGGTCCGGCGCGACCCCGCTGTCGATGACGCAGACGCGTACGCCCGCACCCGTGCTCCCCTCGTCCCAGGGCGGCCGGATCGTGTGGGGCCAGGTGCGCGGCAGGGTCTGCTCCGCCTCGGTGAGGTCGGTGGCCCGCCAGGACAGGCCGGGCCGCGCCGCCGTGTGGACGGCGCGGCCTACGGTGGACGCGTCGGCCTCCACTACCAGATGATCACGCCGGTGGCGACGCCCTCGACGTGGGCGGTGACCTCGCCCTCGATGCGGTCCTTGATCGAGTTGAGGACGGCCACCTCCGCCTCGGACAGCGTCGCGATCACGCTCAGCTGCGCCTCGGTCGCGTGGTCGAGGTCGTGGCCCTTGTCGGTGAGTGCCTGAACAGCGTTGAACGACATGATGATTTCCTCCTGGAACAGTTGTGCCTGCGGAGCCGCACCGGGCGGTACGGCCCAGGTCGTGCGGGGAGGACGGCGCCTACCAGACGATGACTCCGGTGGGCTCCTCCACATGGGCGGTGACCTCGCCCTCGATGCGCTCCTTGACGGAGTTGAGGACGGCCACCTCCGCCTCGGACAGCGTCGCGATCACGCTCAGCTGCGCCTCGGTCGCGTGCCCGAGGTCGTGGCCCTTCTCCGTCAGTGCCTGAACAGCGTTGAACGACATGCTGGTTCGCCTTTCTGATGGGACTGTTCTGCTCCGGAGCCGTGCCGTGCGGCACGGCCCAGGTCATGAGGGGGAGCCCTCGGCAGCGGGCTCCGCGGCGGCGGGCACGAGGCCCTCGGGGTGCCGTTCTCCGGCCGGTTCGTCCTCGGGGTGGCGCCACACACAGGCCGCGCCCAGTACGGCGAGGCCCGCGCCCGCCCCCGTCAGCACCCAGCCGATGCCGACCCGTGCGGCCAGCGCGGCGCCGGCGAGCGGGGCGGCGAGCTGGAGGGCCGTGGGGACGACCATGGCGACGGTGCCGACCCGGCCGATGAGTTCCTGCGGGGTGGCGCGCTGGACGAGGTAGCCGAAGACCACGAGGATCCCGGCCGAGCACAGCCCGATCCCCACGGTGACGGGAAGCCAGCACAGTGCCGGGGTCCGGACGCCGCTGGTGGCCGCCACCCCGACGGCGGCCACCAGCGTCCCGGTCGCCGCCTGTGAGGCGCCCAGGATCACGAAGGGGCTGTGGTCGCGCCCGAGCCGGGCGACGAGCACGCTTCCCACCGCCGCGCCCACCGCGACCGAGGCGACGACGGCGCCGTAGTACGAGCGCGGGACGCCCAGGTCGAGCAGGAGCAGCGGGGAGAGCGTGTCGAACATCAGGACGAGGAAGACGGTGGCGGACAGGCCGGCGACGGCGATCCGCAGGGTGCGGCTGGCGCGTACGAACGCGAGCCCTTCGCGTAGTTCCCGGAGCAGGCGCCCGTACCAGGTGCCGGCCGGCAGCTGCGAACTCACCAGTTCCGTACGGGACTTCAACCGCAGCCGGGACAGGATGAGGGCGGAGAGGACGAAGGTCGCCGCGTCGGCGGCGAAGGCGCCGTGCGGGCCGGACAGCGCCAGGATGACACCGCCCAGGGCGGGCCCGGCGATCTTGGTGGTCTGGGTCGCGAGGGTGTTCAGTGAGGTGGCGGCCAGCAGTGCGTCCTCGGGCACCGTGCTCTTGAGCGCCGACTGCTGGGCCGGGGTGAACAGGGTGCCGACGGCGGTCTTGGCGGCGAGCAGGGCGAGCAGCACGGGCAGGTCGGGCGCGACGAGGTAGCCGAGCACGAGGCCGGCCCGGACCAGGTCGCAGCCGATCATCGCGGTCTTCTGCGGCAGCCGGTCCGCCCAGACCCCCGCGACCGGGGCGATCACCAGCCACGGCACGGCGGCGGTGACCGCGACGGCGGCGAGTCCGCCGGCTCCGTCCCGCCACTGGTAGGCGACGAGCGAGACCAGGGCCACGTAGTCGATCCAGTCCCCTAGTCCGGACAGCGCCTGCCCGCCGAAGAGCAGGCGGAACTGACGATGCCTCAGTACGGCTGCGGGTCCGGTGCTCCGCATGACCACCTCCGGGCCGCTCGGCGGTTCAGGCCGGCTGGGACGCAGGGACGGGGACGAGGATGTCCTCGAACAGCTCGGCGGTCGCCCTCAGCGTGTGCAGGGCGCTCACGCCGAGGGCCGAACGGTGCTCGGCGGTCAGCGGCAACCGGTCGATGGTGCGCATCAGTTCGTCCCGGTGCCGTACGTCGAGGGCGGCGTGCCGGTGCAGGGTGCGGAATCCGTCCACGGGGAATCCGGTGCGCTCCGCCAGCACCCGGCTGAGGTCCGGTGAGGGTGGATAGCCCTCCAGTACGGCGATGTGGCCGAGCAGGCAGACGGGGTGGTGGTGGCGGATCCAGTAGTACTGGGCGCCGACCAGGTTGGCCACCGCGGTGCCCGGCATGCCGCGTAGCGGCTCGTCCGGGTCGCTGCCGATCGCCGCCAGGTCCCGGCGCAGCCATTCGTCGTGGCCGCGTTCCTCACGGATGTGCCGGGTGAGGTAGTCGGCGGTGCCGGCGGCCACCGGGTCGGCCGCGGCGAGCAGTTCGGAGCGTTCCAGGGCGAGTTCCATCAGCGGGACGGTCGCGCGGATCGCGGTGTGCAGGGCGCACAGATAGCGCGGGTACAGCTCGCGCAGGTCCGGGGAGTTCCACAGCCGGCCGGAGAGGGCGTACAGGTTCGGCATCAACAGCTCGATCTTCGCCCGCAGTTGTGCGCTGTTGCCGGACGCGGTCTGGCTCATGCGGGGGTCCCCTTCGCGAGCATCGGGATCGTACGCAGCAGCGGGTCGGCCTCGTCCGGCCGGACCCGGCGCGCCATGGCCCAGCACAGGCCGCAGATGTCGGAGAAGCCGCGGTCGGCGAGGTCACGGAACTTGGGGTGCAGGGTGAGCGGGCCGCCGCCCGCCTCGGCCAGCGCCCGGTAGAACGGGTGCTGCCGGAAGCCCTCGACGGCCGCCCCGACCTCGTCGCCGGAGCCGCAGTCGCGGCGCAGGAGTGCGGGTCCCGCGCCCATGACGACGGACTCGTTGCAGCAGACGGTGACGCGTCCGTCGTAGCGGACGACGGGTGAGATGACGGAGTCACAGGCGCCCAGGGTGCGGCCGGGGCGGCGGGTGCCGGGCTGGAAGATCCCGGCGCCGCGGCCGTGCGAGAGGCCCTGGGTGGGCACCACCTCGGCGTGGCGGGACCAGGTGCCGCCGAAGGCGAGCGTGAGCAGGTCCCGGGCCCGGTCGGCGCCGCCGTCCTCGTCCACGACCTGGACGACGATGGGGAGTTGGTGGGCGCCGACGGTGCGTGCGGCGTTGACGAAGCGTTCGGGACCGGTGCCGGCCTCGTGGTAGGCGTCGGTGCTGAGGTAGACGCAGCGGCAGCGGTCGAGCACCTCGTGGATCCAGCGCGGCGGGTCGGGCGCGGCGGCCCAGATGCCGCTGGTGTAGACGACGACGTCCTTGCCGGCCTCGGCGAGACGGCGGGTGGCGAGGGTCAGTCCCCGGCGTTCGACGAAGGGTTCGCCCCCGGAGATGCCGATCATGGTGCGGCCGGGGTCCCGGCAGAGCTGGTCGACGATCGACTCGAACAGGGCGAAGTCGGTGATGCGGGGGCTGTCGGGACGCGAGTCCACCGAGCAGTGGGCGCAGCCCACCGGGCACCGGTCGGTGATGAACAGCAGGGCGCTGGCGCCCGGGGTGGTGCGGATGCGGCTGATCTCGTCGTGGCTCAACCGGTGCATGCGAGGCCCTCCTGCCCGGTCCGGTGGCCGAGGGCGACCAGGTCGGCGTACCCCTCGACGGCGAAGTGGCGGGCGAAGGACAGCGCTCCGGCGTCGGCGAGCGACCGGGTGACCAGCTGCTCCACGACCGCGGTAGACGGCCGGCGGACCATTTCGCGCACACCGGGGCGGATGTCGGGGCTCTTGGAGAGCGTGTAGCAGGTCTCGCAGTAGCCGGCGTCGCCGCAGCCCGCGCCCACCCGGTCCGCCAGATAGCGGGGGCCGAAGGTCCGCAGGGCCCGCACCATCGGCGATTCGAGGCTGCGCCGCCTGATGGTGGCCCAGTCGTCGCGGGCGATGTGGCCGAGGTAGAGGTGGGCGGGCAGCGGCACCTTGCCGTCCATGACGTCCTGGTTGCCGCAGGCGGTCACCTGCCCGTTGAAGCCGACGACCGGCCAGCCGGCCAGCGAGCACGGCTCGGCGGTGACCGGCTGGGGCATCCCGGGGTGGCTCACGAACCACTCGCGGGCGCGTCCCACCGAGGCGAGGGGCACGACGAGCATCGGCACCCGGTCGTCGAACTCACGCCGTACGGCGCCCGTGATGTCGGCGAGATAGGGGTCGTCCGGCCCGAGCCCGACGAGCTGCAGGCTCACGTCCTTGCCGGCGTCCAGGAGTTCGTGCAGCACCCTGAAGACGGCCGGCCGGGAGACCTCCTCCTCGTGGAAGACGTCCAGGCTGGCGGAGAAGTGGTCCACGGCCTCGATGGCCTTCCTGACCGCTGTGGGGATGCGCGGCCTGCGCGCGAAGAACAGTCCCGACAGCAGATGCGTACGCGCGCCGACGGCGCGGGAACGCTCGGCGACGGCTCGCACCAGTGCCGGGCGCAGCAGCGCCTCACCTCCCGAAAGGAGCACGAAGTCGGGGTGACTGCCCGCGGTGAACGTGTCGGCGAACCGCGTGAACATCCCCGCCGGAAACTCCTCGCTGTCCATCAGGGACTCGGTGGAGCAGTGCCGGCAGTGCAGCGGGCAGCGCCGGGTGAGCCCGATCGACACCGCGGCCGCCGGCACGGACCTGTACTCGAGGATCTCCATCAGATGCACGTGGTCGCCCCTTCCGAAGGCCATCGGGCGGCGGCCGTCGCCGGCCGTGCCCGCACCGTCAGGAAGGAGCCTGGTGGCGGCGAGGGGGCGTGTCGCGTGCTGTTCCGCTCAGCGGACCGGGGGGCGGAGCGCCCCGGCCGGTCAGGCCACGGTCCCGTCCTGCCGGCGGCGCACCATCTCGGTGATCCAGACGGGCGCGAACGGCGACGTGCAGCCCGGGGACGTCGGATAGTCCTTGAGCACCTGCAGGCGCTCGCCGATGCCGATCGCGCGGGCCCGGTACTCGGCGTGCTCGATCCCGATCTGCGCCAGGCAGTGGTTCATCGCCCACTGCAGGCGGTCCGGGGCGTCCTTCATCTCCGCCTCGATGACGTCGAGCAGCGCCGGGAGGTCGAGTCCGCCGGGCTTCTTCGCCACGCGTTCCGTCGTCAGCGCCCAGCCGGCGCTCGCCACCACCGGGTCCGCGTCCGCGGTCCAGGCCGTGCGCAGCTCTTCGGCGTGCGGGCTCTTCTTCACCACGTAGTTCACGAGCCAGTCGTGCACCTTGGGTGACCGCGCCTGACGCAGCATGGCGTCGAGCTCGTCGTACTCGAACGCCTTGGGGCGGCAGATCAGGAGCGCCAGCAGCTGCGCCGCGGTGTCGTCCGCCGCCCAGAGCCCGCGCGCGAGGTCCTGCTGCGTCTTCAGCCGCTTCGCGAGCGCGCGCAGCTTGGTGAGGTTCACGCCGTGGTCGTCGCCGTGCCTCTCGTTCACCGCGCGTGCCTTCGGGTCCTCCAGCACGGCCAGTTCGGCCATCACCTCGGCGACCGTCGTCCCGGTCTGCCGCGTCGTCCCGGCCACCGCGTCCTCCCGTCCGTCACGTGCGCGACTCACCCTACGACGGGCAGCCCGAGGCCGGCCGGCCGCGCCGGGGCGGCCTTCCGCAGACATCAGTAACGTGATCAGGGGGTACCCCTCTCGTGGAGGTTTCTGAATGTTCGAGGCAGGCGACATCCGTGAATGGCGCGGTCACGACGTGGTCGACGACCGCGGACACAAGATCGGCGTGCTCGAGGCGATCTACGTGGACACCGCGACCGACCAGCCCTTCTTCGCGACGGTGACCGTGGGCCTGCCCACCCGCCGCCGTCTGGTGTTCGCACCGCTCACGGGGGCGACCGTCGGACCGGGATATCTCAAGATCACGCAGCCCAAGGACCTGGTGAAGAAGGCTCCCTCGATCGACGTGGACGGCGAGCTGCCCGCCACGGACGAGCCGGGGATCTTCGCCCACTACGAACTCGAATACGCGCCGGGAGCCGGTGGTGAACGCCGTCTCGGCCGTCGCTGAACTGCCGACACCACCGACACCACCACCGACACCGGCGATGCCGCCGGCGCGGCGAAGCCGCTGGGAGAGCCGATGAGCCTGTTCCTGTTCCTCGTCCTCGTGGCCCTCATCCTGGGCATCATCGGGGTCGCCGCACACGGCCTGTTCTACCTGCTGATCATCGGCGCCCTGGTCCTGATCGTCGACCTCGCCTACGCCGCCATGCGCTTCCGCCGCGGCGGACGCAGGCACCGCATCGCGCGCTGACCATCACAGCCCCGCACGCGCACGAAGGGCGCCGGCCACGGCCGGCGCCCTCGCGCGTTCCCCCGAGTCTCAGAGGTCGTCCTCCAGACGGCGGACGTCCTCCTCGTCCCACGTCTGGGTGTCCCGGGGCCGGGTGTACGGCTCGGCCTCGGGCGGCATCCCGCCCGCGATGGCCCGCTGCCGCGCGGTCTCCGCGTCGAACTCCAGGCCCAGCAGGATCGCCAGGTTGCTGATCCACAGCCAGACGAGGAAGACGATGACACCGGCCATGGTCCCGTAGGTCTTGTTGTACGAGGCGAAGTTGGCGACGTAGATCGCGAATCCGGCGGAGGCGGCCAGCCAGATCAGCAGGGCCAGCAGACTGCCCGGGGTGATCCACCTGAAGCCCTTGACCTTGGCGTTCGGGGTGGCCCAGTACAGGATCGCGATCATCATCGTGACGAGCAGCACCAGCACCGGCCACTTGGCGATCGCCCACACGGTCAGCGCCGTGTCCCCGATGCCGAGCGTCTGCCCGACCTCACGGGCGAACCCGCCGGTGAAGACGACGATCAGCGAGCTGATGACGGCCATCACCATGAGCACCACCGTCACGCCGACGCGCACCGGCAGGATCTTCCACACCGGGCGCCCCTCGGGCATGTCGTAGACGGCGTTCGCGGCGCGGATGAAGGCGGCCACGTAGCCGGACGCCGACCACACCGCCAGCACGATGCCCACGATGGCGATCACCGAGCCGGTCCCCGCGTTGCCCTGAAGCTGTTCGACGGCGCGCGTGATGATGTCGCGCGCGGAGCCCGGGGCCAGCTTCTGGACGTTCTCCATCACCTTGTCGGTGGCTGCCTTGCCGGTGATCCCCAGCAGAGAGACCAGGACCAGCAGGGCCGGGAACAGGGCCAGCACACCGTAGTAGGTCAGCGCTGCGGCCCGGTCCGTCAGCTCGTCCTCCTTGAACTCCTTCAGGCTGCCCTTGAGTACGGCGACCCAGGCGCTCTTGGGCAGCTTCGTAGGCGTGTCCGGAGCGGCCTCTTCGACCTTCTGGTCCGGCCCCGCCTCATCCGGTGACGGCACCCTGGAATCCGGGTCCTCGTCACGGTCGTCCTGAACGTTGCGCCCTGGAAGATGCAGCTTCGCCATGCCCTCCGGGTAACCCGGCGGCGCGTTCTCAAGCCACCATCCGTCCGAGCAGGCCGCTGACCTGGCCTGATCGCTGTCTCCGCCGTCCCCGGGCCGGGACCGATCGGGTCACTCCACGGTGAACACGGTGATCCACTCTGCGTCCGCGGCGTGGTAGCCGAGAGCGGCCAGGGCCTCGGAGACGGCGCGCATGTGCCCTGCGCCGTAGACGACCGCGACGGTGAACGCGTCCGTCCGTCCCGCGTAGGCCCGGTCGAAGCCGGTCAGGGTGTCCACCAGGAGCCGGTCGCGGCGCCGGAGCACCAGGTCGTCGAGGCCCGGCCAGAAGTCCGCCACGGCCTCCTCGCCCTCGCTCATCAGGTCGTCCAGCGCGAGGTGCCGGGCGAGCCAGCGACGCGTCCCGAGCAGCCGCATGCCGGCCGTCATGGCCGGGACGACCGTGGCCACGAGCGCGCGTTCCTTCAGCGGCAGCCGCCGGAAGCCGTCCTGGAACTGGGCTCCGCTCATGTCCGGGCAGACCACCGGAAGCCCCAGCGAGTCGAAGTCGATGTCCTGGACCACCAGCCCCAGGCGTTCATGACCGTCCAGCCGCCGGTAAGACGCGACCAGGGCGTCGGCACCGGCCGAGCCCTCCCCGATGCCCTCGGCGACCACCAGGTCGCAGGAGCGCCGGAGGCGTGCCGCCACCTCCCGGTAGAAGGCGGCCTCCCCCAGATGAACCATCGGAAAGAGCCGGAAGGCCAGCCCGGTCCCCGGCCGCTCGAACCGGATGACGGCCGAGCGCACCCCGGCCAGTCCGGTCACCTCGATGAACTGCACACGCGCCCCCCTTCGCGCCGGCCCCTCCCCCACCACCACGCCGGGCACCGTCCGGCGGTTGCCCTCTCCCGGTCACCGAACGGTCTGGGTCGTGCCGGTGGCGGCCGCGCGCTCGATGGTGTCGATGAGCCGGTGCCGCACCAGGGCGTGCTCGAAGTCGGGCACGGTGTGCGTCCGGTCGGCCAGGTCGCGCGCGAGCTGTGCGTACAGCCGGGCGACGTTGGCGCCGACCGAGCCCCGCAGTTCGGCCGGAACGTCCTCGACGTAGGACGTGGGCACCGCGAGCGGCTCGACCGCGCTGTCCGATCCGCGCCCGCCGGCGAGGACGAGGTCGGCGACCTGCATGTTGCCCCAGTTGGAGGTCAGGACGAGGTCGCCCTCGGAACCGTTGATCTCCCAGCGGAAGTTGTCGCCGCGCGACGTCCCGCCGCGGTAGAAGACCGACGCGGCCGCGCCCGAGTCGAGCGTGCCGATCACCGCGACCTGGTCGGCCGCCGTGATGTCTACCTTGCTCCCGTCCTCGGCGACGGTCGCCTGCTTGCGGCCGACGGTGAGCCGGGCCGCCAGGCTGTCGAACTCGCCCAGGACGAAGTGCAGCGGGTCGAGGGCGTGCAGCGTGGGCGACGTGAGCGGGGTGGCGCCGTTGGCCTTGTCGTACCAGTACGCCTGCCCGGCGGTGGCCACCTCCGGTCCCCAGACCATCCCGGATCCGACCATCGTGGTCCCGAGGACCTCACCGATGTACCCGTCCTGGATCAGATCCCGTGCGAGGCGCACCTCGGGGGCGTAACGGCCCTGGAGCCCGGCCACCGTACGCACCCCGGCCTCCGTGGCGAGCCCGGCGAGCTTCTCGGCCTCGGCCAGGCCGTTCCCCAGCGGCCATTCGCTGTAGACCATCTTTCCGGCCGCGAGGGCGTCCGAGACGATCTTCAGGTGCTCGGTCACCTTCACCGATACGACGACCAGGTCGACACCAGGGTGTGCGACGAGATCCCGGTGGTGGTCGTACGCGGGCACATGGTGCTGGGCGGCCGCGGCCTGCGCGGAACCGGCCCGTGACGTGCTGACGGCGCGCAGCGCGAAGTCCGGGGACGCGGCGAGGACCGGGATGTGCGACAGGGAGGCCCAGCCGCTGGTGCTTCCCCCGACGATGCCGACTCCCATGCGTTCCTTCATGATCCTTCTCCAGATGGTCGTGGTCGTTGTCGTTGTCTTCGTCGTTATCTTGGTCGTACGTTCCATAATCAGGGCATGCGAAGAGGTGGCCGTGCCCTTGGGACGGCGGGTCAGCCCAGGCAGGTCAGGGCGACCTCCGCGGACCTCATCAGGGAGGCGCGGTCGGGATTGATGGCGCCCATGACCCGCAGGCCCTGGAGGCCGGCCACCAGGAACCCGGCGAGATCGGCGGCACTGCGGTCCCCGGGGATCTGGCCGCGGACCTGCCCTTCGGCGATCACGTCGAACAGGGCCAGCTCCAGGGCCTGGGTCGTCGACCGGAGACGCGCCGCCACCTGGGCGTCGTCCCGGGCCCGCTCCATGGCCGCGGCCACGATCAGGCAGGCCTGGCGCGTGCCGTCCTTGGCGATCTCGTCGACGGAGCCGACGAAGACCTCCCGGATGACCTCCCTGGCGTCGTTGCCCGAGCGCAGCAGGTCGATCAGGGGCAGGGCGTAGCGCTGCCGGTAGAGGTCGAGCGCCGCGAGGTACAGCCCTTCCTTGCTGCCGAAGGCGGCATAGATCGAACCGCTGCCCAGCCCCGTCGCCTCGGCCAGGTCACGCATCGACGTGCCCTCGTAGCCGGTGCGCCGGAACGCCTCCATCGCCGCGGAGACCGCGGCGTCGACGTCGAACTCCCGAGTGCGTGCCATGCAGCCACTCTACGACTATCTGGAACGAACGACAAAGTATTACGCCTCACTCTACGACTCGACGGCGAGCACACCCGGAGCGGACGAGGGCCGCGCACCGTCGCCCCCGGTGGGAGATCCGACCGCCGGGACGCCGGAGCGGGCCGCGATCCTTCGGCGGTACGGAATCGTCCAGACGAGCAGCGGGGCGAGGACCGCGAACTCCAGCGGGGGCGTGATCGCGGCGGCCGCCGGAACCGGCAACGTGCACACGAGCAGGACACGGGCGAGCGCTTCGGCCGTCAACCCGGCGCCCAGCACCAAGGTCTGCGTCAGATGCGCGCGGCGCAGGCGAGGGGCACCGACCGGACGGCCGTGCAGCTTGCGGGCCAGGTAGGCGGTGGCCGGCGTGCCGCTCAGGCAACTGCCGAGGAACACCAGCCCCGCGAGCCCGCTGCGAGCACCTGGCCGCGGTTCTCGACGGCCTCGCTCTCCACGCCGCCCTGCACCCCGAGAGGCTCGGGCCGGACACGATGCTGGCCGTGCTGCGGCGTCATCTGGCGCAGCTTCCCGGGGCCCGACCGGACGGGCGGCCGGGCCCGGGGTGACAACAGGCCGATGGGGGCGGGCCGTTACCCCCGGTCGCCCGGAACCGCCGCGGCGTGCGCGGCGTTCGTCGGGTCCGTCGTGGCGTCCATCGCCGACGACGTGATCACTTCGGAGCCGCGGCTGCCCCGGTCCATGAGACCGCCCGTGAAGGCGAGGCCGAGGCCCGCGACGGCGAGGGCGGCGCCGACGAGGTTCGGCGAAGCCCAGCCCCAGCCCGCGGAGATGGCCAGTCCACCGAGCCACGCGCCGCCCGCGTTCGCCAGGTTGAACGCGGAGTGGTTGGAGGCCGCGGCCATGGTCGGGGCGTTCTTGGCCTTGGCCATCAGCAGCATCTGGACGGGCGTGGTGATGAGGGCGCCCATCGCGCCGATGAAGGTGATCGTCAGCAGGGCCGGGACGGTGCTGTGGACCGCGAAGTAGAACGCCATCAGTCCCGTCGCGAGCAGGGCGAGTCCCGCGTACATCGTGGGACGCAGGGCGCGGTCGGTGAGCGGGCCCGCGATCAGCGTGCCGAGCGTCATGCCGACGCCGTAGAGCGCCAGGACCAGGGTGGTCGAGGTGTCGGAGATGCCCGTCAGGTGCGTGAGCATCGGCACCAGGTAGCTGTAGACGGCGAAGAAGCCGCCGAATCCCACCACCGCCGTGGCGAGGCCGATCGCGACCTGCTTGTTGCCCATGGCCCGCAGCTCGTGCCGGATGCCCGACTGCTCGCCCCGCGGCTGGTGGGGGACGAAGAGGGCGAGCGCGACGAGGGCGAGAACGCCGATGACGGCGACGGCGCCGTAGGCGGACCGCCAGCCGAGCTGCTGGCCGAGGGCGGTGCCGGCGGGGACGCCGATGATGTTCGCGACGGTCAGTCCGAGGAACATCCTCGAGACGGCGCGCGCGGCGCGTTCGGGGGCGACCAGCCGGGAGGCGACGACGGCGCCGACGCCGAACAGCGCCCCGTGCGGGAGTCCCGCCAGGAAGCGCGCGGCGAACAGCAGGCCGAAGTTCGGCGCGAACGCGGACGCGATGTTGCCGATCACGAAGAGGCCCGACAGGAGCAGCAGCAGCTTCTTGTGCGGTACGCGCGCACCGATTCCGGTCAGGACGGGGGCACCGACCACCACACCGAGCGCGTAGGCCGACACGAGGTTGCCGGCATGGGGCACCGAGACACCCACCCCGTCGGCGATCTGGGGCAGCAGCCCCATCGTGGCGAACTCGGTCGTGCCGATACCGAAGGCGACGACAGCCAGGGCCAACAGAGCCAGAGGCATGGTGCGGGGGAACCTTTCAACGAATGCGGTCCGAGGACAAGGGAGCAGGGGCCGGGGCCGTCCAGTTCGCACTCGACACCCCGGCGGCCGCGACGAGCACCATTGCCCAGCGCACCCCCAAACAGGGCAAGCCCATGAACGGTGCAGCAGCGCGGGAGGACCACGCATTCCAAGATCCAGTCACACATCGGCGTGAGCTGCGTCACGCGGGACTTCGCACCTGCGGGCCGAAGGGCTCGTCGCCCCTCACACCACCCGGCGGCGCGCCAGAACCGCCAGCACCAGCAGGCCCGGCACCAGGGGCAGCCAGGTGGTCAGGAGCCGGTAGCCGAGCACGATCGAGACGGCCATGGAGCCGGGGGCTCCCACGCCCACCAGGGCGAAGGTGAGGGCGGCGTCCAGGGAGCCTAGGCCGCCCGGCGTGGGCAGCAGTACGGCGGCGCTGCTCGCCGCGAGGTAGGCCAGGGCCACCTTGGCCGCGGGCAGCGGCAGTTCCAGGGCGTGAGCGACGGCGTAGACGGTGAGCGCGTGCGAGGCGGCGAAGGCGATCGAGCCGCCCCACAACGCCGACGCCCGGCCGGGGAGGGCGTGCACCGTGCGGATCTCCGCGACCGCCCCGCGCACCACCGGGCCGATGCGCCTGCGCAGCGGCGGGAGCAGGAGCACTCCGGGCAGCAGCGCGAGAAGTGCGGTGGCCGCGGGGAGGTGCGGGAGGCGGACGAGGCCGGGGCCCGCCGCCAGCAGGCCGCCGATCAGCACGACTCTGGTGACCGTGCCCGCCGTCGCCTTGAGGGCGAGCGCGGTGGCGGTGGCGGTCGGGGTGAGGCCGCAGCGGCTCAGGAAGCGCCAGTTGACCGTGCTCGCGCCGATGCCCGCGGGCATGAGGTGGTTGGCGGCGGACGCCGAGAACTGCGCCGCCAGCAGCCGGGCCCTGGGCAGCGGCGCGGCGACCGCGCCTTGCTGGGTCAGGGCCGCGCACACCCATGTCGCGCAGGCGGCCGTGACGGCGAGCAGCAGCCAGCCGCGGTCGGCGACGGCCAGATGGTCCGTGCCGTTGTCCAGGACCTGCCGATGGCGGACGGCCAGCACCGCGCCGATGAGCAGCACCAGCACGGAGATGCCGGTGTGCACGTACGCGCGCCGGCCCGTCGGCCGGGGCGCCAGGGAGGGGGCGCTCATGCGCCCAGCCCCTTGCGGGGGCCGGGGGCGAGGTAGGCGTCCACGCTCCCGCTCAGGTGGACGGGGTGCCAACTGCGGGCGTAGGAGGGTGGCTTGCCGCCGGCGGCGGTCAGGACGGCGACCAGCTCCGAACGCGCGGTCCGAAGCAGGGCGCCGACGGTGGTGTTCGCGTTGTGGCCGCCGGTGTCGGCGGACGCGCAGCCGGCGTAGAAGGCGATCGGGATCGGGGGTGCGCTCGCGTCGTCTCCGGTGATCAGGCAGGGCGGCCGCACGCCCTCGCGGTGCAGGCCCGCCGCGACGCGCGCCCAGCCGTCGTGGCTCACGGCGGTGCGGTCGACGACGCGCCCCAGCACGACCCCCTGGATCGCCAGATGCCCGAGGAGGCCGATCGCGACCACCGCGACGGCGAGTACGCGCAGCAGGCCGTGCGGCACGGTCACCAGGTGGACCAGGGCTACGGCGACCGGCAGCGACAGCAGCGCGTAGACGGGGAGCAGGAAGCGAGGCGCCGCGTAGCCGATCATGAACAGGTACGGGACGGCGGCCGACACGGCGCAGACGGCGGGGAGCGCGGCGGGCGCGGAGCGGCGCGCCCGGACGGCGACGACCACGCCGAGCATGGCCAGGACGGGCAGCACGAACCACCAGAGCGTGACGGCCGCGTGGGGCGTCGCCCCCGTGCATGGGCGGCACAGGGTGCGGCCACCCAGGCTGCGCAGCTGATCACCGACGGCGTCGTTCCAGCCGAGTCCGCCCTGGATGCTCGAGGCGTCGGACAGCCGCTGCGCCAGGCCGCCGTAGCTGACGTACGCCTCCACCACCCATTCGCCCGCGCCCGCCACCAGTCCCGCGACCAGGGCGAGCAGCAGGCGTGCGTACCGCCACCGCCGGACGGCGACGAGGGTGACCAGCAGCGGAAGGCACACCCACACCGCGTCCGTGGGGCGCATCAGCGCCATCAGGGCCGCACTTGCCGTGATCCCCCAGACCGGGGCGGACCGGGTGCGATCCTCCTGTGCGCGCAGGAAGCAGCCCACCGCCGCGAGCGCGGTGAGCGCGACCCAGAGGTTGGGCATCGCCTGCGGGCCGTAGAACAGCGTCACCCACAGCGAGGCGAACAGCGCACCGGCCGGCGCCAGTACGCGGACCGGGAACAGTCCGCGCCAGACGCGCAGCGCCAGATACAGGCCCAGCCCGGACAGCAGCGCGAGATACACCCGCAGCAGGGTCGTGGACGACGACCACGAGGCGATCGGGGCCACCAGCAGGGAGACCCCGCGCGCACGCGGGGCGCTGAAGAACGCGGCCGGGGCATGCCCGCTGACCTGGCTGATGTAGACCGTCTCGTCCCAGCCGAACCCCAACGACGGCCTCACCAGGACCAGTTGGGCCACGGTGAAGGCTACGGCCACAGCGGCCAGCCATGGCTCGTCCCCCCACCCGCGCACCACGGCACCCGGACGCCGGGCGAAGCGCGGTGGCGCCACGTACTGGGTCCCGGTCATCCCCAACCTCACCTACTACAAGACGTAGAGACACAGTCACTCTACATGCCGTAGTAGGTGGATCGCGGGTGGAGCGCCTCCGTCCGGGTCAGCGGGTACGGCCGTCGGCGTGGGGCCGGTGGTGTTCCGCCGCCGGCGCGCTCGCCATGGTGGTGTGGGTCGCGACGTGCGCCGACTGGGCCCGGTCCAGCATCTGGTCGCTGTCGGAGGCGGCGTTGACCAGGCTCGCGCAGCACACCGCCAGCAGCAGGCCGCCCGCCACGAACGGCAGGCTCCGGCGGGCCGGAGGCGGACCCAGCAGGGCTCGCACCCGTTGCGGGACCGAGCCGCCGTTGACGGCCAGGACGGGGCGGCGGGAGGCGGTGGACGCGAGCGCGGCACGTCCGACGGCGTGTGCGACGGCCTTGCGGTCGCCGACGCGCCGCGCGGCCTCCTCGTCGGCCCAGCGCTCCAGGACGTAGCCGCCCGCCGAGGCCAGCGGCCGCAGCATCGGATTCAGGGCCGCCGCGAGGCGCCACAGCGCCTGGAAGAGGTGGTGACGGCCGCGCAGATGCGCCCTTTCGTGGGCGAACAGGGCGTCGCGCTCGACATCGCCGAGGCAGCGCAGCATGCCCCGCGAGACGACGACGCGGCCCGGTGCCCCGGGGAGCGCGAAGGCCATCGGGGCGTCGTCGTCGACCACGGCCAGCTCAAGATCGCCGGGCAGGCGGGCGCATTCGCGCCGCGCCCAGAGCAGGTGCCGGGCCTGCCGTACGGCGGCCACGGCGAGCGAGACGACACCCGCGGCCAGCACCAGGGCGCTGCCCGCCGCGACGGCGAGATAGACCGGGTCCTCGGCCTGCATGACGGCCGCGGACCAGCGGCCCTCCTCCGCGATCTCCGGGATCTGGGCCACGCCGGTGAACGCCAGCAGGGCGAGCGCGCCCGCCCAGCCGGCCGCGGTGACGAGCGCGACGCAGGCCAGGGCCCAGGCGGCGGGGCGGGGTGGCAGGCGGCGCGCCATGACGGGCGCGAGAACGGCGACGACCGCCGTGACGACGAAGGGGATGTAGACGCTGATCAGCACTGGTTCACCGCTTCCTGCGGTCGCGCTCACTCTCGTCCGGTGCGCCGTGCCCGGTCAGCAGCTGCTGGAGCACATGCTCGTCCTGCTCGGACAGTTCGGAGACGAACCTCGCGAGCACCGCCTCGCGGTCGGAGCCGCCCTGCAGCAGGGAGTGCATGCGCCGGGCGGTGTGCGAGGCCTCGTCCCGTATCGGTTCGTAGGCGTATCCGCGGCCCTCGCGGCGTCTGACGAGCATGCCCTTGTCGTGCAGCCGGGACAGGATGGTCAGGACGGTCGTGTAGGCGAGATCGCCCGGCAGCCGGTCCCGGACGTCACGGGCGGTCTGCGGCCCGCCGACCGCCCACAGTGCGGCGAGCACATCGCTCTCGAGCTCGCCGCGTGCTCTCCTGCCGGACGCCCCGCGGACTTCCTCGTCCTCTCGGTACTCCACCGTCCGCCTTCCTTCGCAGCCTCTCCGCACAGGTTACCCCGCACCTTCTACTGCTTGTAGGAGGTATGTTTCGGGCTTCGGCCCATGAACCACCGCATCTCACGGAGTCACGCCCTCCGCCTTCGGGAACGGCCCGCCCTCCTCGATCGTCTACAGTTCTGTAGACCGTCTACTTCGCTGTAGACCACCTGACACGAGGACGAGGAAGGGGCCTGGGCCGCATGGACCGGCGTGACACCGCGAACCTGGCCGGCAGCGTCGCCGTCGGCGCCTGGGCGGCGTTCGCGGTGCTGACCGCGGTGGTGGTGGGCCGGCAAGGCGTCCCGCTGTGGCCGGACGGCGGCCTCCTGCACTGGTCGGTCGGCCACCGCCCGGTGGTGGCCCAGGCCGTGGCGCGCGGGGTGACCGACACGGGGACCGGAGTCGTCCCGTACGTGCTGGTCCTGCTCTGCGGTGTGGCCGTCGGACGCGACGCGAGACACCGCCTCACGCTCAGCCTGCTCGGCCTCGCCTGCCTGACGGCGGGCCAGGCGCTTCGCTACGGCGTGATGACCCTCGTCCACCGGCACCGCCCCGCGGGCGTCGACTGGGCGGCGCACGCGAGCGGCTGGTCGTTCCCCTCGGGGCACACCACCACCTCCGCGATCACCGCGGGACTGCTGATCGCCGCGGTCTCGCTGCGTGCCCCGCGCGGCACCCCCCTGCTGCGGATCGCCATCGGGTGCTGGGCCGCGGCGGTCGGCCTCTCCCGCGTCTACCTCGGCGTGCACTGGCTCACCGACGTCCTCGGGGGCTGGCTGCTCGCCACCGGCTGGCTGGCCGTGTGCCTGTGGGCGGCGGCGCACTGGCTGCCCGCCTCGGTGCTCTCCGGCACGGCCCCCACGAACCGCGATCCGGCGGAGGACCATGCGTCACAAGATCCTGGTCGTTGAGGACGATCACGCTCTGCGGGACGTGCTGCGCCGCAGCCTGTCGGACGAGGGGTTCGAGCCCGTGCTCGCCGTCGACGGTGCCACCGCACTGCGGCTGGGCACCGACTCCATCGCCGCGGTCGTCCTGGACATCGGCCTGCCCGACGCGGACGGCCGGGACGTGTGCCAGGCGCTGCGCGCCAACGGCTTCGCCGCCCCGGTCATCTTCCTGACGGCCCGCCATCACGTCACCGACCGGTTGTCCGGCTTCTCCGCGGGCGGCGACGACTACCTCCCCAAGCCGTTCCATCTCGCGGAACTCATCGCGCGGCTGCGGGCCACGCTCAAACGCGCCGCGCCCTCGGGGGTGGCCCGGAGCGGAGACCTGGTCCTGGACGCGACCCGGCACCGGGCCACGGTCGGCGAGGCCCTCGTCGACCTCTCCCCCACCGAGTTCCGGCTGCTGGCCACGCTGGTCGCCGCCGACGGCGAACTGGTGCGCCGCCGCGACCTGGTGCGGGCCGCGTGGCCGGACGGCGCGCAGGTCAGCGACAACACGCTGGACCAGTATCTGAGCAGGCTGCGCCGGAAGCTGCGCGAGACGGGCAGCCACCTGAGCCTGAACACGGCGCGCGGGATCGGACACCGGCTGTCGTGAACCGTCCGCTGCGCCGCCTGGCGCCCCGCACGCTGCGAGGAAGGCTCTCGCTCGTGGCACTGACCACCGCCGCGCTGGTGATGGCCGCCCTGACCCTCATATTCAACATCGTGATGAACCGTCATCTGCAGCATCAGGCGGACGACGAACTGCACAACCGCGCGGCCGCGGTCGCCACCACCGTCTACACGCGGGGGCCCCGGGTACGGGTCGTGGAGTCCGACAACGACCGCCTCCTCGACGCGAACGTGTGGATCTACGCCGGAACACGCCTCCTGGAGAGGCCGCCCACGACGGCCGACGACAGCCGGTTGACCCGGGTCGCCGGCCGGCTCGCCGCGCAGCGCCACGGGGCGTGCACGACCGTCGAGTCCCGGAGCCCCGACTTCGTACGGCTCTGCTCCCAGCCGGTGCCCGCCCGCGGGGGCAGCGGCGCCACGGTCGTCACGGCCCTGGATCTGGCCCCCTACCGCAATTCGGCGGAGAGCCTGCTGCTGGGCTCGCTGATCCTCGACGCCGTCATGCTGGCGTGCACGTACGCGCTGACGCGCCTGGCCGTCGGGCGGGCGCTGCGGCCGGTGGGCACCATGACCGACCAGGCGACCCAGTGGAGTGCCGTCGGCTCGGACGAGCGCTTCGGCGACACGGAGCACCCGGCCGAACTCGCCCGTCTGGGCGGTTCGTTGGACGCCCTCCTGGACCGTATCCGCGCCGTGCTGCGGCACGAGCGGCAGCTGACGGGCGAGCTGTCCCACGAGCTGCGCACCCCGCTCACCCGGATCATCATCGAGCTCGACTGGTGGCGTTCCCGTCCTCGCTCGGCCGCCGAGACCCGCGCCACGCACGACGCGATCACCGAGGCCGCCCAGTCCATGCGGACCATCTGCGACACCCCCCTGAACGACGCCCGTGAATCCGCGTGGGGTGCCACGGCGGCCCCCGGAGCTGCCGCCGTGGCACCCGTCCTGTGCCGACTTGTTGACAGCCTCGGCACGCAGGGCCAGGTGAAGACGGTGGTCGACGTGCCGGACCCGGACCTGGAGGCGGGTGTCGCGCCCGCGCTCCTCGAACGGATCGTCAGCCCGCTGCTGACCAACGCCGTCCGCTACGCCCGCTCCCACGTGACCGTGACCGCGCGGCACGTTCCCGGTGGTGTACGGATCGATGTCACGGACGACGGTCCGGGCGTGCCGGAGGCGTTCGCCGGCGACCTCTTCCAGCCCGGGCGCCGCGCCGATCCCGGCGACGGGCACGACGGCGGGGGGCCCGGGGTGGCGCTCGCGCGGGGGCCTGGCCGCGTCGTCTGAGAGAAGGTGGCGCAAGACCCCGACCCCACATCGGGAGTACCCTTCATCGCCAACCCGACCACG
>NZ_JBHVGU010000008.1:140635-147960 GCF_042800575.1 Streptomyces sp. NPDC057616 | reverse complement strand
GTCCGGATGCGGAGCCGGAACCCGCTGCGAGAGCGTCGGCGGGAAGGGCCATGCCGAGGTTCATGCCGCCCTTGTCGACCGGCTTGGTCAGGAAGTCGCCGGCCGTGGCACCCAGCGGGCGGGTCAGCACGAAGGCGATCCAGAACAGCAGCACGTTCGGCACCGCCGGTGCCTTCATCAGCGCGACCAGGACGGCGAGCGCTCCGGTGACGAGCAGCGCGCCGCCCGCGTAGCCGAGCCCGGAGCTGTCGGACAGGAAGTCGCCCATGGAGGTGCCGAGCGTGTTGGAGACGAGGATCGCCGACCAGAACAGGGCCTCGCCGCGGAAGGTGACGATGTCGCGGATCTGGAAGGTCATCCCGCTGAGCTTCCACAGGGCGAAGATGACGAGCAGGACCGAGATCAGGATCGCCGCGCCGGCCGGATAGCCGAGGCCCAGGCCCTGCGGCCCCCAGCCGAGCGAAGTGGCGCCGCCCGAGAGGTACTTGGCGCTGGCGTCGCGGTTCATGAAGTCGGACGTCGTGGTGCCGGCCATGCTGGTCGACAGGATCACGGTCCAGTAGAAGAACGGGTTGTAGCGGCTGGAGCGCAGCTGGACGACCAGCGTCACCACGAAGATCAGGAACAGGGCGACCGTGGTGAGGAAGTAGCCCAGTTGGAGGGTCTGCGAGAAGAGGTCTCCGGCTGTCTCGCCCAGCGTGGTCGCGGCGATCTTCATGATCCAGAACGCCAGTGTGACGTCGGGCAGTTTCTTCATCACCGACGTCCGCGCGCTCGCGGTGTCGAGGTCGGTGAGGACTTCCGGCTGTCGCAAGGTGGGGGGCTCCTTGTGAGGTCGTGCAGCAGGGCGCCCGGCCCCCGCGCGGGAGCGAGCGCCCTGAGCTGGGCGACCGCGGACCGGCGATCGCCGCACAAGACCTTGGCACCCTGCACCTGAACGCATCCTGAACGCCTGGGACTTGCCCTCGGCAGGTCACCCGGCCGGCCCTCAGGTGCCGGTGGTGTCCCCGAGCGTCTCCAGCACCTGCCGCAGGCCCTCGGCGGTCTTCTCCACCAGATCCCGGTCGACACCGGCGAGGAGCCGGGCGTAGTCGGCGAGGTGGTCGGCGAAGGCGGCCCGGGTGACCTCGTGGCCGTGTTCGGTGAGCCGGATCTTGACGGTGCGCCGGTCGTCGCCCTCGCGCACCCGCTCGACCAGCCCCTTGGCCTCCATCCTGTCGATGCGGTTGGTGATGGCGCCGGAGGTCACCATGGACGCCTTGAGGAAAGTCCCCGCGGTGAGGGCGTACGGAGGCCCGGAGCGCTGGAGCGTGGTGAGCACGTCGAACTCGCCGTGCTCCACCCCGTGCGCGGCCGCCGTGGCCCTGGCGGACTTGTCGACGACCCGGGCCAGCCGCTGGATCCGGGCCAGGAGCTCCACCGGCCAGAGGTCCGCCACCAGGTCGGGGCGCTCCTCGGACCACTGGCCGACGATCGCGTCGACGACATCGCTCATCTCCACCACTTCCCTCGACGTCACTTCCCACGACAGGCATCGTCTCAACGTTAAGACACTTGACGTTGAGAGAGTCGGTTGCTTTTATCTTAACGTTGAGATTATCAAGGCTGAGGGACATCCGAGGAGAGACCCATGACTTACGCGACCGACGTGCCGCCCGCCGTGGTACTGACCCGCAAGGCCGAGGCCGAGACCTGCGCCGACCCGAGCAGCGTGATGACCCTGCTGTCCGATTCGGACGGCACCGCGGGCGGCTTCACGACCTACCGGTCCACCTTCACCAAGGGCGCGGTGGGGGCTCCGGCCCACTTCCACACCCGGGCGTCGGAGCTGTTCTTCGTGCTCGGCGGGGCGCTGCGGGTACTGGTGGGCGACGAGATCACCGTCCTCGAGGAGGGCGACTTCCTCGCGGTACCGCCCGGCACCCCGCACGCCTTCGCGGCGGCGCCGGGCCGCGAGGCGGACGTCCTGTTCGTGTTCACCCCCGGCATGGGCAGGTTCGACTATCTGCGCCTGCTCGGCCGGGTGATGCGGGGCGAGGCGGACCCGAAGGAGATCGCCGAGTCCTCCGAGCGCTTCGACAACCACTATGTCGACAGCCCGGTGTGGCGGGCGGCCCTGGAGGGTTCCGCCTGATCGACCCCGGCGACCGTCAGACGCCCGCCGCGCGGCGCCCGAGGACCGGCTCGGCGACGGTCCTCGCCGCCGGGCACAGCGTCTGACCGTGACGGGCGAAGAGTTCGTCGCGCGAGCAGAAGCGGCCGAGGTCGGCCAGGACGTAGGCGGACAGGTCGCACGTGGCGCCGGACGCCGGACAGAGGGTCGCCCCGTCCCAGTCGACGGCCGTCCTGGACAGGGCCTCGAACAGCGTCTCCGTACCGGAGTTGGTGAATCCCCCGCCACCGCCCTCGCTCAACTCGGCCAGATCGCCGAAGAGTTCGGACACCGACAGCCAGGGAGCCATGGGGTGGCCGGCCGCCGAAAGGCGTCCGAGGCGGAACTCCGGCCAGGCGAGGACCACTTGGTGCGGGACGAGCCCCTGCAGCCGGGGGAAGCGCGGATACCAGAACGTCCCGTCCACCAGCAGCCCGCGCACCCGCGTCGGCACTCCGGTCGCACGCGCCACGGCCTCCAGCACGGCGAGCCGCTGGCTGCACGACCCGCGGCCGCGGCGCAGCACCTGCGACACGGGCCGTGCGTCCTCCACCGAGTACACCGGCCGTACGGTCGCGGCGATGGAGCGGTGGGCCTGACGCAGCGCCGCCAGCCGGTGAGCCGGGTCCGCGCCCCCTTCCGGGCCTGCCGTCGGGCCGATCCGCCGCAGCAGTGAAGTGACCTGCGGATGGCGCCAGTCGAGGATCGGCGTCGGGGCCGTGCCGCCCTCGACCGGCGATCCCAGCGACACGACGCATCATGACAGAGGTTTTGAACGTGTTCAACAACTGCCTGCGAGCGGCAGGGCCTCAGGAGTCGAAGTCGACGGTCAGCGTGTCCGAGCAGGGGAAGGTCTGGCAGGTCAGCACGTAGCCGGCGTCGACCTCGGCGGGCTCCAGCGCGTAGTTGCGCCGCATGTCCGCCTCGCCCTCGGTGACCTGGGCGCGGCAGGTGCCGCAGACGCCGCCCTTGCAGGCGAACGGCAGGTCGGGGCGGACGCGGGAGGCGGAGTCCAGGATGGAGGACTCGCGGGAGAGCGCGGAGGTGGTGGTGCGGCCGTCCAGGACGATGGTGACCTCGCTGACCGGGCCATCGGCCTTGCTCTCCTCGTGCCGGACCGGGGAGAACGGCTCCTCGCCCGCGAAGAAGAGCTCCTGGTGGACCCGGTTCTCGGGCACTCCCAGCTCCGTGAGGACCTTCTGGGCGTCGAGGACCATGCCGTGCGGACCGCACAGCCACCAGTGGTCGGCATCGGTGACGTCGACCAGGCCGTCGACGAGCGCGGCGAGACGCTCCGCGTCGAGGCGGCCGGTCAGCAGGTCGGCCTCACGCGGCTCCCGGGACAGCACGTGCGCGACCTGGAAGCGGGCCGGGTAGAGGTCCTTCAGGTCGGCCAGTTCGTCGGCGAACATCACCGAGTCGGTACGGCGGTTGCCGTAGAACAGGGTGACGCGCGAGTCGTCGTCGGCGGCAAGGACGGACTCGGCGATGGAGACCATGGGCGTGATGCCCGAGCCGGCCGCGATGAGCACGTGGTGCCCGGGTGTCGTCAGGTCGGGGGTGAAGACGCCCACCGGGCCCATCACCTCGACGGTGTCGCCGGGCTTGACCTCGCTCACCAGCCAGGAGGAGAACAGGCCGCCGGGGACCACGCGGACACCGATCCGGGGCCGGGCACCCGCCGGGGAGCAGATCGAGTACGAGCGGCGCTCGTCCCGTCCCTCGACCTCGCGGCGCAGGGTCAGCGACTGCCCGGGCTCGAAGGCGAACTCCTCCGCCAGTTCCCCGGGCACGTCGAAGCTCACCGCGACGGCGTCCTCGCACAGGTGCTGCACGTCGGCGACCCGCAACGTGTGGAAGGCCGGACGGCGACGGGTGCGCCGCGCCGGCGAGGGAGCGGCGGCGTCGGTGGCCAACAGGTCCTCCATCAGATCTCCTTGACGTACTCGAACGGTTCCTGGCAGGCGCGGCAGCGCCACAGCGCCTTGCAGGAGGTGGCGCCGAAGCGGGAGGTCTCCTCCGTGTCCGTCGCACCGCAGCGCGGGCAGGGCACCACACGCCGGGTCGGGGACAGCAGGAGCGGCACCGGACCGGACGACGGGCGCGGCGCCGGTCCGGGCGGCGCGATGCCGTGCTCGGCGAGCTTGCGGCGGCCCTCGGCGGTGATCCAGTCGGTGGACCACGGCGGATCGAGGACCGTGCGGACCTCCACGCGCTCGTAGCCGGCGTCCCGGAGCCTCGCCGCGACTCCCGCGCGCATCTCGGCCATGGCCGGGCAGCCCGAGTAGGTGGGCGTGAGCGAGGCGACGACCGTGCCGTCGGCGTCGACCGTCACGTCCCGCAGTACGCCGAGGTCGGCGAGGGTGAGCATGGGCAGCTCGGGGTCGGGCACCTGCTCGGCGACGTGCCGGGCGCGCCGGTCGGCGGTGAGCGTGGTCACCATGTCGCCTCCGGGTGGGCGCGGGCCACACCCTGCAGTTCCGCCAGCAGGGGGGCGAGGTGCTCGGTGTGGTCGCCGTCGCGGCCGCCGCCGGCGGCCGGCCGCGGCACCTCGGGCAGCGTCAGACCCGCGGCCCGGGTGACCTGCTCCAGCACGGCGAGCACCGCGGTGCGGGCGTCGTGGGCGGCGAACAACTCACCCAGGTGCGCGGCCACTTGGCCGAGACCGGCCTGCATGCGCCCGTGGGACTCGTCCGTTCCGTCGCCGAGCCGCACGACCCACTCGGCCGCGTACTGCCGGTGGTAGGTGAGTTCCTTGACGCCCTTGGCGGCGATGGCGGAGAGCACGGGGTCCGCCGAGGCGGCGAGCCGCTCGAAGTGGGCCAGGCGCCAGCTGGCCAGGACCAGCAGCCGGGCGACGGAGAACGCGAAGTCCCCGTTGGGCAGTTCGGCCAGGCGTACGTTGCGGAAGTCGGCCGCGTCGCGGAAGTAGGCGTAGGCGTCCTCGCCGCGGTCCGTGCCGTCGACCTGGCCGCAGCGGGCGTAGAGCAGCCGGGTCTGGCCGAGGAGGTCGAGGCCGATGTTGGCGAGCGCGACCTCCTCCTCCAACTCCGGTGCGCGCGTGGTCCATTCGGCCAGCCGCTGGGCCGAGACGAGGGCGTCGTCGCCCAGCGCCAGGCAGATCGCGGCCAGTTCGGCCCGGTCGACGTCCTCGGGGACGGCCGTGCTGACGCCGTGCAGCGGGTCCTCGAAACCGGTGCCGAAGGCCCAGCGGGCGTCACTGTCGTCGTGTCCCTCGGCGAGGGACATGTAGACGTGGTCGTCACTCATGCCCTGCTCCTAGATGTGGGGGACGTCGTCGGGGATGTCGTAGAAGGTGGGGTGGCGGTACACCTTGTCCGCGCTGGGCGCGAAGAAGGGGTCCTTCTCGTCGCGCGTGGAGGCGGCGATGTTCTCGGAGCGGACCACCCAGATGCTCACGCCCTCGTTGCGACGGGTGTAGAGGTCACGCGCGTGCGTGAGCGCCATCGCGTCGTCGGCCGCGTGCAGCGAGCCGACATGGACGTGGTTGAGGCCACGCTTGCCGCGCACGAACACCTCGTACAGGGGCCAACCGTGCTTTCCGGAGGTCATGCCACCGCTCCCTTCGCAGCGCGGGCCGCCTGCTTGGCAGCGTGCGCACTGGCCGCTTCGCGCACCCAGGCGCCTTCTTCGTGAGCGGCTCGGCGCCGCTCGATCCGTTCGGTGTTGCAGGGGCCGTCGCCCCTGATGACCCGCATCAGTTCGGCCCAGTCGGGTGTGCCGAAGTCGTGGTGCCCGCGCTCCTCGTTCCAGCGCAGCTCCGGGTCGGGCAGGGTGACCCCGAGCTTCTCTGCCTGCGGGACGGTCATGTCGACGAAGCGCTGACGGAGCTCGTCGTTGCTGTGCCGCTTGATCTTCCAGGCCATCGACTGCGCCGAGTTGGGCGAGGAGTCGTCGGGCGGGCCGAACATCATCAGCGACGGCCACCACCAGCGGTCCACCGCGTCCTGCACCATGTCCCGCTGGGCCTCGGTGCCGCGCATCATGGTCATCAGCAGCTCGTAGCCCTGCCGCTGGTGGAAGGACTCCTCCTTGCAGATGCGGACCATGGCGCGGGCGTACGGGCCGTAGGAGGAGCGGCACAGCGGCACCTGGTTGCAGATGGCGGCGCCGTCCACGAACCAGCCGATGACGCCGACGTCCGCGAAGCTGAGCGTCGGGTAGTTGAAGATCGACGAGTACTTCTGGCGTCCCTCGATCAGCCGCTCGGTGAGGTCGGCCCGGTCGGCACCCAGGGTCTCGGCCGCCGAGTACAGGTACAGGCCGTGTCCCGCCTCGTCCTGGACCTTGGCGAACAGGATCGCCTTGCGGCGCAGCGAGGGTGCGCGGGTGATCCACTCGCCCTCCGGCTGCATGCCGATGATCTCCGAGTGCGCGTGCTGGGCGACCTGCCGGATCAGCGTCTTGCGGTAGCCCTCGGGCATCCAGTCGCGCGGCTCGATCCGCTGGTCGCGCTCGATCGTCGCCTCGAAGTGCTCCTGCAGCGCGGGCGGAGCGTCGGGGGCCGACGCGTCGGCCTGCTGTGCCGTCATCCGTATCACCAATCCCAACCGACCGTTCGTTCGGTCCATGATATGCCGAGAATCCCGGGTTTCGGCAAGTGCCGGAGCATGATCAGTTCCCGCCGAAGGCCGGCGCCCGTCCTTCGAGGAAGGCGCGGACGGCGCCACGGTGGTCCTGCGTGCGCCCGAGCCGCTGCTGCGCGGCGGCCTCCGCCTCCAGCAGCGCGGGCAGATCGGCGTCCGCCGCGGTCCGCAGCAGCTCCTTCACCTCGCCGTACGCGGCGGTGGGACCGGCGGCCAGGCGCCGGGCCAGCGCCAGCCCCTCCTCGGTCGCCGTACCGTCCGCCACGACGCGGTGGACCAGGCCCCACCGCTCGGCCGCCTCCGCACCGAAACGGTCGCCGAGGAGCATCAGCGCGGCCGCCCTGGACGGGCCGACCGCCTGCGCCAGCGAGCCGCTGAGCCCGCTGTCGGCCGCCAGGCCGATGCCCGTGAAGGCGGTGGCGAAGCGTGCCCCCCCCCCCCCCCCCCCCAGGAGGAACCCCCAAGAGGGGAAGACCACCCCAGAACAAAACCCCAACCCAAAAAAAAAACCCCCCCCCCCCCCCCAACCCCCTTCCCGACCCCCCCCCACCCCTCCCCCCCCATGT
>NZ_JBHVGU010000008.1:131698-140625 GCF_042800575.1 Streptomyces sp. NPDC057616 | reverse complement strand
CCCGGGAGAGGCGGACGTCTGTGGCCAGGGGGCGGTGGGTCCCGCTGTGGGCAGCAAGGCGGGGGCCGGGGAGGGGGGTGGGAAAGTGCCCCCCCCCCCCCCCCCCCCGGGCGGCCACCCGGACGTCGGCGCACAGCGCGAGGCCGAGACCGGCGCCGACGCAGGCGCCCTCGACGGCCACGACCACCGGTTGCGGCAGCGCGCGCAACTCGGTCACCAGCGGGTTGTACTCCTCCCGCAGAAGGGCGAAGGCCGACTCGGGGCGGGTCTCGAGGGCGTGCGCATGCTCCTTGAGGTCCTGGCCGACACAGAAGTGCCGCCCCTGCGCCGCCAGGAGGACCGAGCGCACCTGGTCGCCGTCGGCACGGATCTGCTGTACGGCGGCCAGCAGTTCACGGCGCAGGGCCGCGTCGAGGGCGTTGCCCGCCGCCGGACGGCGCAGCTCCACCACGGCCACTCCGTCGCGCAGGGCGTACTCGACGGTCGATCCGGCGGGCTGTGTCACGGCCATGCGTAGAACCCCTGGCCGCTCTTGCGCCCGAGTTCGCCGCGGGCGACCTTGTCGCGCAGCAGCCGCGGCGGGGCGAAGCGTTCGCCGAGGGTGGCGTGCAGGTGCTCCGCGATGGCCAGGCGCACGTCCAGGCCGACCAGGTCGGTCAGGCGGAGCGGGCCCATGGGGTGCCTGTAGCCGAGGCGCATCGCGTCGTCGATGGCCTCGGGTTCCGCCACGCCCTCCTCGACCATGCGGATGGCCTCCAGTCCCAGGGCGAGACCGAGGCGGCTGCTGGCGAAGCCGGGCGAGTCCTTGACGACGACGTCCTTCTTGCCGAGGCAGTGCGTCCAGGCCAGGGCCGCCTCCACGGTCGCGGGGTCCGTGCCGGGCGCCACCACGATCTCCACGAGTTCCGAGGCGGGTACCGGGTTGAAGAAGTGCATGCCGAGGAAGCGGCCGGGCCGGGTGAGGGCGGCGGCCAGGTCTGTGACGGACAGCGAGCTGGTGTTGCTGGCCAGCACGGTCCCCGCGCCCACCGCCGCCTCGGTCGCGGCGAGGACCCGGGCCTTGAGCGCGGGGTCCTCGGGCACGGCTTCGACGACCAGGTCGGCGTCCGCCGGCAGGGCGTCCACCGACTCGACCGTGCCGACCCGGGCGAGGATCCGGTCCGCGGGCTCGGGCAGCAGGTCGCGCTCGGCGGCCCGCTTCAGGCCCGTGGCCACGCGGTCCAGTGCCGCGGCGGCGGCCTCGGCGCCGCTCTCGGCGATCGTGACGGCCGATCCGGCGGTGGCGTACGACTGGGCGATGCCGGCGCCCATCCGGCCGCCGCCGATCACCGCGACGACCGCGGGTGCGCTGGTCATGCTCGGCTCCTCTTCTCCAGGAAGCGGGTCATCCGCTCCCGCTTGTCCTCGCCCTCGAACAGCACGGCCTGGGCCAGGTCGTCGGCGACCGGATGCGCGCCGGGCGAGTCGACGACAAGCTTGGTCAGGCGCAGTGCGGCGGCCGAGGAACGGCCCATCCGGTCGAGCAACGCGTGGGCCGCGTCGAGCAGTTCGTCCGCCGGTACGACGTCGATGACCAGGCCGGCCGCGAGGGCCGCCTGCGCGTCGAGGCTGCGGCCCGCGAGCAGCACCTGCTTGGCGACGGACTCCCCCACCAGCTCGGGCAGCCGCCAGCAGGCGCCCGCGGCGGCGAGGATGCCCAGGCCCGGCTCAGGGTTGCCGAAGACGGCGTCGGGTCCGGCGATGCGGATGTCGCACGCGTACGACAGTTCCGCACCGCCGCCCAGCGCCCAGCCGTCGACGGCGGCGACGGTCGGCAGCGGCAGGCGCCGTACGCGCTCGAACAGGCGGCTGTTGATGCCCTGGAGTGCTTCGTCCCGGCCGCGCCGCAGCAGTTCGGCGATGTCGGCGCCGCCCGCGAACACCCGGCCGTGGCCGGTGAGGAGCAGCAGCCGCGGTTCGCGCTCCAACAGGCCGCAGACGTCGTGCAGTTCGTCGATCATGCGGCCGCTGATGGCGTTGCGCGCCTCGGGGCGGTGCAGGGTGACGATCACCCGGTCGTCGCGCTCCTCGACGAGGAGGGTCTCGTAGGTCCGGTCGCTCATACCCGCTCCACCAGCATCGCCACGCCCTGGCCGACGCCGACGCACAGAGTGGCCAGGCCGCGTGCCGCGTCCTCGCGCTCCAGGCGGCCGAGCAGGGTCAGCAGGATGCGGGCGCCGGAGCAGCCCAGCGGGTGGCCGAGGGCGATGGCGCCGCCGTCGGCGTTGACCTTGTCCTCGTCCAGCTTCAGGCGGCGCACCACGGCCAGAGCCTGTGCGGCGAAGGCTTCGTTGAGTTCGACGGCGTCCAGGTCGGACGTCTGCCAGCCGGCCCGGGCGAGGGCCTTCTCGGTGGCGGGCACCGGTCCGAGGCCCATCACGTTGGGCTGCACGCCGGCCGAGGCGGAGGTGACGATCCGCGCCCGCGGGGTGAGGCCGTACCGCTCGACGGCGGAGGCGCTCGCCACGATCAGGGCCGCGGCGCCGTCGGAGAGCGGAGAGGACGAGCCCGCGGTGACGATGCCGTCCTGGCGGAAGATGGTGCGCAGGCCGCCGAGCTTCTCCAGCGTGGTGGAAGGGCGGGGGCCCTCGTCCCGGGTGACCTCGCCGTCCCGTACGGGAACCGCCACGATCTCGCGGTCGAAGCGGCCCGCCTCCTGGGCGGCGACCGCCCGCTGGTGGCTGCGCAGGGCGAAGGCGTCGGAGTCGGCGCGGGTGATGCCGTCCAGGGCCGCGACCTCCTCGGCCGTCTCCCCCATCGACAGCGTGACCTTGACCGCCTCCGGTCCGGCGCCCGCGGGCACGGCGCGGTCCGCCGCCGCGAAGGCCGGGTTGGTGAAGCGCCAGCCGAGCGAGGTGTCGTGCACCTCTCCGGGCTTGGCCCAGGGCGTCCCGGGCTTCGCCATCACCCAGGGGGCGCGTGTCATCGACTCCACGCCGCCGGCGACGACGAGGTCGGCCTCGCCGGAGCGGATCGTGGAGGCGGCCGAGGCGACGGCGGTCAGCCCCGAGGCGCACAGCCGGTTCACCGTGTAGCCGGGGACGGTGTGCGGCAGCCCGGCCAGCAGCACCGCCATGCGGGCCACGTCGCGGTTGTCCTCGCCGGCCTGGTTCGCGGCGCCCAGGACGACCTCGTCCACGGCGTCGGCGGGGATGCCCGAGCGGCGTACGGCCTCGCCGACGACGAGGGCCGCCAGGTCGTCGGGGCGCACCGAGGCCAGGGCGCCGCCGTAGCGGCCCTGCGGGGTGCGGGCTCCGTCGATCAGATAGACGTCTTCGGGCATCAGGCGGACTCCTCGATGGGGGCGGTCACGGGGCGACGGGACTGCAGTACGGCGAAGCGGCCGGTGACGAATGCGGCGTCGGACAGGGTGGCGCTGGCCGCGGGGTTGGCGGCGCTGCCGTGGAAGTCGCTGAACGCGGCGGACTGGTTGACGAAGACCTGGCCGGTGAGGTTCTCGGACAGGTGCACGCCCGCGTCCAGGGCGGCCTCCTCGGCGGCGGCCAGCACCTCGTCGTCGGTGGAGTGGACGGCGGCGGTCAGGGCCCCGTGCGCGCGCACGGTGTCGCGGAACAGGTCCAGGCTGTGCCGGGTGGAGTCCGTCCCGATCACGAAGGAGACCGGGCCGAACCACTCCCTGGTGAAGACCTCGCCGTCGGTCTCCGCGTCCAGGCGGGCGACCAGGGGCGTACGGACGTCCGCCGCGGCGTACTCGGGGTGCTCGACGGGCTGGGAGGCGCGCACCGTACGGCCGACGCCGGCCGCCTCCTTCAGCCGGTCGCGCACCCCGTCGTTGACGATCGCGCCCAGCGTGCCGGCGGCGCGCGCGGGGTCGGCGTGCAGCCGGTCCAGCGCGGCGGCGAGGTCGGTGGCGAACTCGTCGGCCGTGCGCGGGCCTTCCTCGGTGGTGATGCCGTCGCGCGGGATCAGCAGGTTCTGCGGGGTGGTGCACATCTGGCCGCTGTAGAGCGACAGGGAGAAGGCGAGGTTGCCGAGCAGACCGCGGTAGTCCTCGGTCGAGTCCAGGACGACGGTGTTGAGGCCGGCCTTCTCGGTGTGGACGGCGGCCTGGCGGGCGTTGGCCTCCAGCCAGTCGCCGAAGGCGGTGGAGCCGGTGAAGTCGACGATCCGCACGTCCGGGTCGAGAGCGAGCGTCGCGGCGGCCCGGCCCCCCGGTTCCTCGGTCACCAGCAGGACGAGGTCCGGGTCGAAGCCGGCCTCGCTCAGCACCCCGCGGGCGATGCGGACGGTGACGGCGAGGGGGAGCACGGCTCCCGGATGCGGCTTGACCAGGACCGGGTTGCCGGTGACCAGGGACGCGAACAGTCCCGGGTAGCCGTTCCAGGTCGGGAAGGTGTTGCAGGCGATGAGCAGCGACACTCCGCGGCCGACCGGGGTGAACTTCTTGTCCAGGACGTGGGCGCCGCCCTTGCGCTGCGGCTTGCTCCAGCGGGCCGTGGCCGGGTGCTTCCTCTGCTCCGCCCAGGCGTAGGCGACGGCCTCCAGACCGCGGTCCTGCGCATGCGGTCCGCCGGCCTGGAAGGCCATGACGAACGCCTGCCCTGTGGTGTGCTGCACGGCGTGGGCGATCTCGAAACTCGCCGCGTTCAGGCGGGCGAGGATCTCCGCCGCGACCCCGGCCCGGGTGTCCGGTCCGGCCGCGCGCCAGGCCGCCGTGGCACCCTTCGCCGCGGCCACCGCCGCCTCCGGCGTGATGCGGGGATAGCTGATGCCCAGGGGGAAGCCGTAAGGGGAGTGCTCCTCGGGCGCGACGCGCCCCTCACCCGGGTGTCCGGGCAGGTCGAAGGGCCCGCCTATCTGCTCGCGGAAGGTCGCCTCACCGAGCTTGGCCGCGTCCTCGCCGTAGACCGACTTGCTCGGCGACTCGGGGTACGGCGTCCAGTGCTCACGGGTCTCGGTCGCGGTCACGGCCTGTTCCAGCAGGTCACGGTGTCGGGTGAAGAAGTCGGGCACCTCGGGGACTCCGTTCGGCATATGGCTCGCCTCTTGACAGGCAACGGGGCGGCTTGATTACTTGACCATGCCGCACGCTAACCGAATGTTCGGTCGGGAGACAAGGTGGTGTGAACCATGACGGAAGCCGCTCAATCGGCTCCGGCATCCGCAGAGCGCATGTTCGCCGCGGACGAGGCCTCGCAGCGGCTCGGGATCGAACTCCTCGAGCTGGGCGAGGGCACCGCCGTGCTGCGCATGACGGTGACGAAGTCCATGGTCAACGGCCACGGCATCGCCCACGGCGGGTACATGTTCCTGCTGGCCGACTCGGCCTTCGCCTGTGCCTGCAACAGCCACGGCCCGGTCACCGTCGCGTCCGGGGCGGACGTCACCTTCGTCGCGCCGGCCTACGAGGGCGACGTCCTGACGGCCACCGCCGAGGAAGTCACCCGATTCGGCCGCAGCGGCATCTACGACGTGAGCGTGAGGCGCGGTGACGCGGTGGTCGCGGTCTTCCGCGGCCGCAGCCGCACCATCCGCGACGCGCAACCTGAGGAGCCGCAATGATCAGCGACATGAAGACGTCGGCGAACGCCCCGGCCCGCCGCGGTGAACCCCTGCCGGCGGACCTGCTGGACGACGCCGAGCGGATGTCCCGGCAGGAGGTGAGAGACCTCCAGCTGACGCACCTGCGCCAGACGCTCCGGCACGCGTACGACAACGTCGAGCTGTACCGCAAGAAGTTCGACCAGGCCGACGTGAAGCCCGAGGACTGCCGGACGCTGGAGGACCTGGCGCGGTTCCCCTTCACCACCAAGGCGGACCTGCGCGAGACCTACCCCTTCGGGATGTTCGCCGTCCCCATGTCGGAGGTGCGGCGCATCCACGCCTCCAGCGGCACGACCGGACGCCCGACGGTCGTCGGCTACACCGAGAACGACCTGTCGATCTGGGCGGACCTCATCGCCCGCTCCATCCGCGCCGCCGGCGGCCGCCCGGGCCACAAGGTCCACATCAGCTACGGCTACGGCCTGTTCACCGGCGGACTCGGCGCGCACTACGGCGCCGAGCGGGCCGGCTGCACGGTGATCCCCGCCTCGGGCGGCATGACCGCCCGGCAGGTGCAGATCATCCAGGACTTCGAGCCCGACATCATCATGGTGACGCCGTCCTACATGCTCACGCTGCTCGACGAGTTCGAGCGCCAGGGCGTCGACCCGCGCTCGACCTCCCTCAAGGTGGGCGTCTTCGGCGCCGAACCGTGGACGGAGGAGATGCGCCGCGAGATCGAGGAGCGCATGGACATCCACGCGGTCGACATCTACGGGCTGTCCGAGGTGATGGGACCCGGTGTCGCGCAGGAGTGCGTGGAGACCAAGGACGGCCTGCACGTGTGGGAGGACCACTTCGTGCCCGAGATCGTCGACCCCGTCACGGACGACGTCCTCGCCGACGGCGAGAGCGGTGAGCTGGTCTTCACCTCGCTCACCAAGGAGGCGCTGCCCGTCATCCGTTACCGCACAAGGGACCTGACCCGCCTGCTGCCCGGCACGGCGCGGCCCGGGTTCCGCCGTATCGAGAAGATCACCGGCCGCTGCGACGACATGATCATCCTGCGCGGGGTCAACGTCTTCCCGACCCAGATCGAAGAGATCGTGCTGCGGACGCCCGGCGTCGCCCCGCACTTCCAGATCCAGCTCAGCACGCGCGGCCGGATGGACCACATGACCGTACGCGTCGAGGCGCGGCCGGACGCCGGTCCGGACCAGCGCGCGACGGCCGCCAAGGCCATCACCAAGGGCGTCAAGGACGGCGTCGGCGTGAGCGTGGAGGTCGTCGTCGTGGAGCCCGAGACCCTGGAGCGCTCCCTCGGCAAGCTCCGCAGGATCAAGGACGAACGCCGGTCGTGATGCGCTCTCTTGCCACAATGACACCGTGAGCGCCACGCCCCTGGGGCCTCCCGCCCGACGCGGGGAACGACCCGCCTACGACCGCGACTCCCTGCTGGAGATCGCGGTCGAGGTCTTCAACGAGCGCGGCTACGACGGCACGGGCATGGAGGAACTGGCCCGCCGGCTGGGCCTGAGCAAGTCGAGCATCTACCACCACGTCTCCGGCAAGGAGGAGTTGCTCGCCCTGGCCGTCGCCCGCGCCCTCGACGCCCTGTTCGCGGTCCTCGACGAGCCGCCGGGCCCGGACACCTCCGCGACGGCCCGGCTGCGCCACGTCGTACGCCGCAGCGTCGAGGTGCTCTCCGCCGAACTCCCCTACGTCACACTGCTCCTGCGCGTGCACGGCAACAGCGAGACGGAGCGCCAGGCGCTCGCGCGGCGGCGGGAGTTCGACGGCCGGGTCGCCGAACTGGTGGCGCGTGCCGCGGCGGAGGGGGAAGTACGCGACGACGTCGACCCGCTGCTGGCGAGCCGGCTGCTGTTCGGCGCGGTCAACTCGCTGGTCGAGTGGTACCGGCCGGACGGGGACCTGCCGGTGGCCACCGTGGCCGACGCGGTGACCGTGATGTTCTTCAACGGGTTGCGCACCGGGGCGAGTTGACGGATCCCGCAGGAGCGTGAGGATCACGGCCCGTGGCGTCAGGCCCGGCCGGTGAGGGCGTGCCGCCGGGCGAGGTGCAGGAACGCCTCGGTGGCCGGGTGGGTCGGGACGGCGGGCCACGCCAGATGGACGGTGACGGGGTCCGCGTCGGCCAGCGGGAGGTAGCGGACGCCGGGGTGGGGATGGTGGTGGACCGTGCCCTCGGCCGTGACGCCGACGGCCTCGCCGGTGGCGATGACCGTGAGCCACTCGTCCACTCCCGGCACCTGAAGGGTGCGGGGCCTTTGCCCCTCGGCCCACAGCTCCACGCCGGAGGTCGCGGCCGTGGCGCACAAGGCGACCAACTCCCCCGCCACATCTGCCAGATGGACGCGTTCGCGCTCGGCGAGCGGATGCCCCTCGGGCACGGCCACCATCCGCCGCTCGTACGTCAGCACCGTGTGGGCGAGGCCGGAGCCGTCGGCGGGCCGGGTGCGCAGGACGGCCAGGTCCGCGGCGCCGCGGCGGACCGCGGCCTCGGGGTCGTCCAGGCGGCGGACCTGGACCGGGGCGTCGGGATGCCGTTCGCGCCAGGTGCGCAGCAGGGGTACGGTGTGGCGCCCGAGCGCGGCCCAGGCGAAGGCGAGGCGGAGCGGCCGCGCCTCGGCCCGGGTGGCCGCCTCGGCCAGGGCGTCGTCGAGTTGGCCGAGGATGTGCCGGGCCTGGTCCCACAGCCGCTGCCCGGCCTCGGTCAGCGCGAGACGGCGCGTGGTGCGCTCCACCAGACGCACCCCCAGGCGGCGCTCCAGTTGCTCCAGGGTGCGGGAGAGCGCGGGCTGGCTGATGCGCAGGGCGTGCGCGGCGTCGGTGATGGTCCCCTCCTCGCCGATCGCGACGAGGGCCCGCAGGTGCCGTACCTCCACATTCATAACCGCCAAGCATAAGTGCTTCACGAGCGGCATTTCCCTCGCCCGCCGGGCCCGCCGTAGCGTCGCGGGCATGAAGATTCTCCTGATCGGGGCCAGCGGCACGCTCGGCACCGCCGTCCACAAGGAACTGGCCGTCCGCGGCCACGATGTGATCACCGTCGGGCGCACGGCGGGCGACGTGCGCTGCGACATCACGGACCCGTCCCGGATCGCCGAACTGTACGCGCAGGTCGGGCGGGTGGACGCGGTGGTCAGCGCCGCGGGTGAAGTGCCCTACCGGCCGATCGCCGACATGACGGCCGAGGACTACCAGACCGCGTTCACCGGCAAGGTGTCCGCCCAGATCGAGCTGGTCCGCCAGGGCCTGCCCCACGTCGCCGAGCGCGGCTCGTTCACGCTCATCACCGGCATCCTCGCCCGCGAGCCCATCCCCACCGGCACCGCCGCCTCGATGGCCAACGGCGCCCTGGA
>NZ_JBHVGU010000008.1:88435-131688 GCF_042800575.1 Streptomyces sp. NPDC057616 | reverse complement strand
CTGGAGGCCTTCGTGCGGGCCGCCGCCATCGAGATCGCCCCGCGGCGCATCAACGCCGTCAGCCCGAACGTCTTCACCGAGAGCCTCACCGACTACGCCGGCTACTTCCCGGGCATGGGCTCGGTCGACCTCGCCCAGGTCGCCCAGGCGTACGTCCGCTCCGTGGAGGGCGGCCAGACGGGGCAGGTCTACGCCCTGTAGCGAGCGGGGCCGGCATCAGCCGGCCTTGCGTGCCACAGCCCCGTAGAACCCCACGTCCTCCGACCCGGCCGGCGGCGGGCCGTCCGGCCGCCAGAACGGGACCTGCACCAGCCCCGGGTCCACCAGGTCGAAGCCGTCGAAGAACCGCTCGACCTCGCTGTGGGTGCGCAGGTTCATGGTCGCGGTCGCCCTGTTGTAGACGGCCTGGGCGTCCCCCCGGTCGGCCAGGTCGCCGGTGGCGTGCGAGAGGGCCAGGAAGCTGCCGTACGGCAGGGCCTCGCGCAGGGTGGCGACGATCTCCGCGGGCCTCTCCGCGTCCGTCACGAAGTGGAGGATCGCGACCAGGAACAGCGCGACGGGCTCGCCGAAGTCGATGACACGGCGGACGTCGGGATGGTCGACGACGCTGCGGGGGTCCCGTACGTCGGCGAGCACCACGCTGGTCGAGCCCATGTCGCCGAGGAGCGCGTCCGCGTGCCTCGTCACGATCGGGTCGTTGTCGACGTAGGCGACGCGCACGTCCGGCGCCAGCTCCTGGGCCGTCTCGTGGACGTTCGGGGCGGTGGGCAGGCCGGTGCCGACGTCGAGGATCTGGCGGACGCCGGCGCCGGCGACATGGCGGACCGCACGCCGCAGGAAGGCGCGGTTGGCCCGCACGGACATCCGCGCCTCGGGCGCCTGGGCGGTCAGGGCGTCGCCGGCCAGCCGGTCGACCTCGTAGTGGTCCCTGCCGCCCAGCAGGTAGTCGTAGATGCGTGCCGGGTGCGGTCTGCCGACGTCGATCTCCTCCGTGGGGACACCGTCCCGTGTCACGTCCGCTTCTCCTCTCGGCGACCGCCACGGCGCATTCGTCCGCGATCGGTTGTACGAGAGCTTTCTACATCAACTTCCCGGCCGCGGAGGCACGTTGCGCGCGCGGGAGCCGCCGGGCCCGTGCGCCGCGCTAGCTCGCGCGCTTGGTCGCCGCCCACGGGGTAGTCATCCTGTCGGTACAGGAGGTGCGTGTGACGGGATGGGCTGTCCCCTTGTGGGACGTGGACAACGGGCAGGGGCTGCGGCAGCTGGCCGAGCTGGGTCTGGCGCTGCTGCTGTCGAGCCTGATCGGCTGGGAGCGGGCGGCGCAGCAGAAGAGCGCGGGCCTGCGGACCCACACCCTGGTGGGCATCGCCAGCGCGCTGATGATGGAGGTCTCCCAGCACGGCTTCACCAACGTGCTCGGCCTGGACAACGTGTCCTTCGACCCGTCCCGGGTGGCCGCCCAGATCGTCTCGGGGATCGGCTTCATCGGCGGCGGCCTGATCTTCGTACGCCGTGACGCGGTCCGCGGACTGACGACGGCCGCGACGATCTGGCTGACCTGCGCGGTCGGCATGGCCTGCGGCGGCGGTCTGCCCGTCCTGGCCTGCGCGGTCACCGCGGTGCACTTCCTCGTCGTGCGCGGATATCCCCTGCTCACCGAACGCCTGGTGCCCGGCTCCTCGGCCTCGGCCTTCGAGCTGCGCATGACCTATCGCACCGGCACGGCGCTGCTCCCCCAGCTGATGGAGACCTGCACCCGGCGCGGCTTTCGGATCCTGCAGGTGAAGGTCGACCGGCTGCCCGGCCGGACCGACTCGGCGGCCCGCGTCCTGCTCGAACTGGAGGGGACCGGCGACTCCGCCCCGCTCACCGCGGAGCTGTTCGAGAACGAGGGCGTGATCGACGTGGAGACGACCGCCGCCCTCGACGACTAGCGCTCCCGCTCCCCGGCCCCGGCCGGGTCCCGCACGGGACGCCCGCACGAGACGACGTACGAAAGGCACCGCGTTGCACGCATCTTCGCCCGATTCCGACGGCGGCCGCATCACCACCCGGCCCCGGACCACCCGCCCTCCGACACCGCAGGCGGCGGTGGGTGTCGGGGTCATCGTGGTCCGGGACGGGCGGCTGCTGCTGGGGCGGCATCGGCTCGGCACGTACGAGTTGCCGGGCGGGACCGTCGAGCCGTACGACGGGTCCTTCGAGGCGACCGTCGTACGTGAACTGGCCGAGGAGACCGGTCTGGTGGCCCGAACCGACGACGTCACGCTGCTGGGGACGCTCGTCGATCGCGTCGGCGACGTCGTACGGATCACCGTCGGCGCGGTCGTCCGGTCCTGCGAGGGGCAGCCCTCGACGCAGCCGGACGAGAGCGTGGGCGGATGGGAGTGGTGGGCGCTGGACGGGCTTCCCCGGCAGGACCTCTTCGAGTGCAGCGCCCAGGTCCTCGCGCACTGGCGCCCCGAGCTGCCCATCGACCATCCGCCCGCGCACTTCACGCCCTACGCGGCGGACTGACGCCGTGCGCCGGCCGCCGGCTCACTCACGAGCGCCGGGGCCGTAGGCCGCGGCGATGTCCTTCGACGTCCCCCACCGGCTGTACGTGGGCGACTGGGGCCACCCCTCCGGCGAGTCCTGCCACTCCTCCTGGCGCCCGTACGGCAGGAGGTCGATGAGCGCGAAGGTGTGGCTGAGCTGCTCGGTGCCCCGGCCGTTGGTGTGCCAGGTGCGGTAGACCTTGTCGCCGTCGCGCAGGAACACGTTGACCGCGAACCCGCCGTCGGGCGGGGCGCCGACGTCGGACCCGAAGGAGCTGTCGGCGGTCGAGTACCAGGTCATCCGGTTGCCGACCCGGTGCTTGTAGGCGAGCGCCTCCTTGATCGGCCCCTGGGTCACGACGACGAACCGTGCGTCGTAGTTGTCCAGGAACTCCAGGCGCGTGAACTGCGAGGTGAAACCGGTGCAGCCGGGGCACTGCCATTCCTTGCCCGCGAACCACATGTGGTTGTAGACGATCAGCTGCGGCTTGCCTTCGAAGACGTCCGCCAGCCGGACGGGGCCGTCCTCGCCCTCCAGGACGTAGTCGGGCATCTCCACCATGGGCAGCCGGCGGCGCTCGGCGGCGATGGCGTCGAGTTCGCGGGTGGCGGCCTTCTCGCGGGCTCGCAGCTCCTCGAGCCGGCGCTCCCAGGTCGCGGCGTCGACGACGGGTGGCAGGGCATGGGTGGTCATGGTCCCCTCACAGAGCTCGTACGCAGTTCGGGTTGTCCGGAGGTAGACCGCGTCCGTCACCAGAACTCATCGGTCGCGCCCGGGGTCGTTGCGGTAGCGGCCGGGTGTGGTGCCGATGATCTGGGTGAAGGCCGTGATGAAGCTGCTGGGGTTGGCCCAGCCGCAGGCGTGGGCGACGCGGGTCGTGTCATGGCCGTCGGCGAGCAGGACGAGTGCGTGGTAGACGCGCAGTTGCGTGCGCCACTCGTAGAAGGTCATGCCGAGTTCGTCGTGGAACAGCCGGCTGAGGGTGCGGGCGCCGGCGCCGATCGTGCGGCCGAGTTCGGCGAGCGAGGTGTTGTCCGAGGGCTGCTCGCGCAGGATCCGGGCGACGGCGCGCAGGCGGTCGTCCTGCGGTTCCGGCAGCTGCAGGGGCTGCTCGCGCGCTTCGTGCAGCTCGTCGACGAGGACGCGGCGCAGGCGTGCGTGCGCGGCACGGTCGTGGTCGGCACCGTCGCGGAACCGCGGGCCCGTGAGGGTGAGCAGCAGCTCTCGGACGAGGTCGGAGGCCGTGAAGACGGCCGGACGGGCCGGCACGAAACGGGTCAGGGAGGAGGGCAGGAAGAGGATCCGCATGTCGGTGCTGCTGTGCGCGCGGTGATGGTGCGTGCAGCCGGCCGGGATCCATGCGACCCGGTTGGCGGGGACGATCGACGTGCCGCGTTCGGTGTGGACGGACAGGACGCCCCGGGCCGCGTACACGAGGTGCCCGCGCTCGTGGGAGTGCGCCGAGCTGGTGCCGCCGGACGGCCACAGGTGCACCCCGCCGGACGGCCAGATCTGCGACGTCCGGACGGTTGCGGGAGCTTGGCGGCCATCGGGCATGACGTGGCATCGTACCGGTGGCAGGCCACGGTGCCCACCGGCCCCGGTGGACGCATGACGATGACGATGCGTGCGGCGGTCTGTTTCGGGGGCCCCGAGGTGCCGGGATCCGGAAGCGGCCCGTGCCCGTGGTGCGGGAGGGCTGGAGCCTGGTGCGGGTGAAGGCCGCGGGCCTGAACCGGTCGGAACTGCGCACGCGCCAGGGGCACTCTCCCGGTGTGCGGTTCCCGCGGGTGCTCGGCATCGAGTGCGTGGGGGTCGTGGCGGAGTCGACCGATCCGGGGCTGCCGGAGGGGACGACCGTCGCGGCGGTGATGGGCGGGACGGGCCGGGAGTTCGACGGCGGCTACGCCGAGTACGCGCTGCTGATGCCGATCACCACCACCCTGCCGTGGGACGTCCTGGCCGCGCTCCCCGAGACCTACCTCACGGCGCAGGGCTTGCTGGACGCGCTGGGGATCGCGCCCGGTGGTACGGGGCGGCTGCCGATCCGGGGCGGGACGTCGTCGGTGGGGATGGCGGCCGCGTCGACCGGGCGCGGCTACGGCCTCGAGACCGCGGCCGGCGTCGACCACGTGCTCCTCGACGACGAGGGACTCGTTGCGCCTGGTCCGGCGCGGCGGGATGGTGCGTGGACCGGGTGTTCGCACTGGACGAGATCGTCGCGGCCCACCGGTACATGGAGAATGACGAGGGCACCGGAAAGCTGGTTCTGATCACCGATTAGCACGGAAAGAAAAGAACCGGCTATGAGCGACGTTAATTTTCGGAGATATCTCGTACAACCTTTGGTCACATGCGTGGGTCTCGTTAACGCAAGGGTGAGTTGAGGTTGTTGAAGAGGAGCTCCGAACGTGACCGTGCGCTCTTTTGCCCGGCGTATGCGGCCCCGAGTCGAGCGGAAGGCCGCCGAGCGGGTGTGGCAGCTGCGCACCATGCGGCGGCGCCGGCAGGCAGCGGTGACGGACCCGGTCCTGCGCCCGGTGGCGGTGCGAGGCCAGCAGCTCTACGGACGCGTCGTGTCCGCCTTCACCGCGGCCGGGGCCGCCGCCTCCAACCTCGGCCTGGTCGTGGCCGCGCTGGAGCAGGAAGGCATCCCCTACTTCCTGGTGCCGGCCGCGCGGACGCGGTACACGGTCGGCGTGAACGCCGTCGACCGGGAGCGGTTCCTCACCGCTCTCGAGACGCAGAACGCGGGCAAGGCGGTCTTCATCGGCAGGCCACTGCCCGGCGGCACGCTCCGCCACCCGGCCCTGTTCATGGACGGCGTGCTGCCCGCCGCGCTGCGCACGGCACCCACCTTGCGCGTCGGCGAGAACCACCTGGGCCCGTCAGGCCAGCTGCTCGCCGGTCCGGAACTCGCCTGCGACGTCGAGTTCTGGGAGGACGGGGCCCAGCTCCTCGCCACCGCCGACGGCCCCAGACGCCTGGCCAAGGTCCAGCCGCAGGCGTCCGAGGACGTCTTCGCCGAGTCCCTCGTCGCACCGCGCAGCAACGGCATCACCGACGTCCTGCCGGCGTCCGAGCAGAAGCCCGCCACCGTGCAGGTCGGCGACCGCGAGCTGCCGACCTTCGCCGCGCTCACCCCGCCGACCGTGAACGACGTGACCTTCCCCGTCGACGTCGTATACACCTGGGTCGACGGCGAGGAGCCCGCGATGCGGGCGAAGCGGGCCCGCTTCCGGGAGCGGGGCACCGCCGAGATCCTGGACAAGGAGACAGGCGCCTCCCGCTACACCAGCCATGACGAGCTGAAGTACTCGCTGCGCTCGCTCGCGATGTACGCGGACTTCGTGCGCCACATCTACCTCGTCACCGACGGACAGAAGCCGCACTGGCTCGACGACCGGGCCGAGGGCATCACGGTCGTCGACCATCGCGACATCTTCCCGCCGGACGTGTTGCCGGTGTTCAACTCCCATGCCATCGAGACCCGTCTGCACCACATCGAGGGCCTGTCGGACCACTACCTGTACTTCAACGACGACGTGTTCGTCGGCCGCCGGGTCACCGCGGAGCACTTCTTCCACGGCAGCGGGCTCATGAAGATCCCGGTCTCCCCGCTCAAGATCGGCGTCGGCAAGCCGCACGCCGAGGAGACCGCCACCAACTCCGCCAGCAAGAACGTCCGCGGGCTGCTGATGGAGAAGTTCGGGCGGATGACGACGAACAACTTCATGCACACGCCGCTGCCCCAACAGCGCGAGACGCTGCGGACGTTGGAAGAGCTCTTCGACGAGGACATCCGCCGCACCACCGCGTCCCGCTTCCGCTCCCCGCAGGACATCGCCATGACGGCGCCGCTGCTCTACCAGTACGCGCTGATGACCGGCCGCGGTGTGCCGGGCAGCTTCAGCTTCCGGTACGTCAACATCAGCCGCCCGGACGCCGAGGCGCGGCTGGACGATCTGCGCCGCAACCGCCGCTTCGACTTCTTCTGCCTCAACGACGTCGACGTGCCGCCGGAGGAACGGGAGCGGGTCGGGGTCCGCATGGGCGAGTTCCTCGACCACTACTTCCCCTTCCCCAGCCCCTTCGAGAAGCGGAACTGACGGGGGTCGGGGGGCATGGACATCCGTCACCATTTCGCCGGTCCCGCGGGCCTGCGAGCCGTCTGGGAGCTCCTGGTGGTCCTCCGCCTCCAGCTCTCGGCCCGGCTGTGGACGCTGCGCAGGGCCCGGGCCCGACGGCGCCTGCGGGCCGCCCTGCCGGGACTGCGCCGGATCAGCATCGGGACGGTACGGCTGTACGGTCCCACGGTCGCCGCGTACACGGCCGCGGACGCCGCGGAGGCCGACCTCGAGCGGGTGTGCACCCTGCTGGAGTCGATCGGGGTGCCCTACTTCCTCGTCCCCTCCGACCGCGAGGGCAGCGCGTCCCGGCCGGTGGTCGGCGTCGAGGAGACGTACCGTGACGCCGTCCTCGCCCGTGCGGCGCAGCGCTTCGCGCACACCGCCGAGTACGTCGGCGCGTGCGGGCGGGACGGCACCGTGACGCGTGCGGTGCTCTGGGCCGACGGCACGTTGCCTCGGGCGCTGAAGCGGGCGGCCGTGCTGCGCACCGGCGTGCTGCGTCTCGGCCCCGAGGGGCAGGTGCTCAGCGGTCTGGAGGCGGGCTGCGACATCGAGTTCTGGCGCCGCGGCCGGGACGTCGGCACGGCTGTGGGCTCCGACCCCTCCTGGCTCACCGTGCCCGGCAGCCAGTTGGGGGACGTCTACGGGCCCGCGCTCGTCGCGCCGCGCCGCAACCCCGTCTCGGAGGTGCTGCCCGCTGCTGCGCAGCAGCCGGCCGCCGTGACGGACCACCGGCGCAGCGTGCCGACGTTCGAGGCCTTCGCCGAGACGGGTATCGACGAGGTGCGCTTCCCCGTGGACGTCGTCTACACCTGGGTGGACGGGGACGACCCCGCGATGGCCGCGAAGCGCCGCGCCTACCAGGAGCTCTCCGGCGGTGTCATCGCGGCGCGCGAGACCGGGGCGTCGCGCTACACCAGTCATGACGAACTCCGGTACGCGCTGCGGTCGTTGGACATGTACGCCGGGTTCGTGCGGCACGTCTACCTGGTGACCGACTCCCAGATCCCGGACTGGCTGGACCCCGACGCGGAGGGACTGACGGTCGTCGACCACCGGGACATCCTCCCGGCCGAGGCGCTGCCCGTCTTCAACTCGCACGCCATCGAGAGCAGGCTGCACCACATACCGGGCCTGTCGGACCACTACCTCTACTTCAACGACGACGTCTTCATCAACCGACCGGTGCGGGCGGAGCACTTCTTCCACGGCAACGGCATCGCCCGGATCCCCCTGTCCCCGCTGAAGCTCGGGCTGGGCTCCCCGCATCCGCTGGAACCGGCGCCCAACTCCGCGGGCAAGAACGCCCGCGAGGTGATCAGGCGCTTCCACGGCCGCTACGTCACCCAGAAGTCGCTGCACACCCCGCACCCCCAACTGCTTTCCGTCATGAGGGAGATGGAGGACATGGGCATCGAGGAGCTCGAGCACACCGCGTTCTCGCGCTTCCGCTCGACCTCCGACGTGGCGCCGGCGTCCACACTGCACCACCACTGGGCAATCGCGACGGGACGGGCCGTCCCGGCCCACTACCGCTTCCGCTACGTCCAGTTGGGCACCCCGGACATGCAGCGGCGGCTGGCCCGCCTCGCCGCCGGCGAGGACATCGACTTCTTCTGCCTCAACGACGTGGACACGCCCCCGGCCGCCCGGGCGGCGGCCCGATCCGCCATCCACACCTTCCTGCAGCGCAAGTACCCCTTCCCGAGCCGCTTCGAGGGCTCCGGCCGCCCCCTCTCCCACACCGCCGCACCGCGCATCACGAAGCTCCCACGCCAGGTGACGTTCGAGGAGGCAAGGCGCCATGACGGAGGCTTTCAGCGCGAGGGCCAGAGCCAATAACGTGGCGGCAACCGACACCTCGCATCGGCCGTAGACGGCCTTGCCCCGTGGGGTTCGGCGTAAAAACACAGTTCCCGGCCGGAACCGGCTGGGTCAGGGGTCCGTAAAATTCCTGTGCCGCACTTGTTCGGCGTGAGGGGTGCGGTCCACGGCGTTCGCCGTGTCGAGAAAGGTCGACTCCATGACTCAGCCCCCCGCCTCCAGCGAACTGACCTCGCAGTATGCCGCCCAGGTGACCGGCGACCTCGAGCGCAACGTCAAGGAGCAAGATCGCGTCGGTGCGGAAATCGCCGATCTGCAAGGGCAGTTGGCCGCGCTGCAGCACGACCACACCATCCTCCTGAACATGCAGCAGGCCCTCGGTGTCACTCCCGCACCGGTCGAGCCGTCCGCCACGTCCGCCTCCCCGCGCAGCAAGGCCCGGGCCAAGAAGGCCGGCGGCTCGCCACGTCGCGCCGCGACCACCCGGCGCACCTCGACCCGTAAGTCGGCCGGGAAGAAGACCCGTCCCGCGGTCGGGACGGGCACTCGGCCCACCCTGGTCGAACTGGTCCGGGACCATCTCGCCGAGGTGCGCGAGCCCCGTTCCACCGCGGAGATCGCCGCCGCCCTCTCCGAGGCCCATCCCGACCGTACGTTCAAGAACACCGTCGTGCGCACCACGGTCGAAGCTCTCGTGGGCAAGGGCCTCGCGCAGCGGACCAAGCAGGGCAGTTCCGTCTACTACACCGCGTCAGAGGCGGAACCGTCCGGCGACGACCGGCCTCGGTCCGACGCCGAGTAGGGGTCGGACGGCACCCTGCTCCGCTCCGCCTGGTGCCGTCAGCCCGACATCCCCGCCCTCATCGCATGCGCGGTCGCCGCCGCGTCGTAGTCCTCCCGCACGCCCGGCACCATGATGATGTCCCCGGCGATGTGCTGCGAACGCAGCGGCGCGATCTCCTGGTACGCGGGCGAGTCCCACCAGGCCCGGGCCTGGTCCATCGACGGGAAGCCGATCACCACCACGTGCCCGGGCCACGAGCCCTCCTTCACCTCGTGCTGCGCCGCATGTACGAGGAAGCGTCCGCCGTACGGGGCGAAGGTCGCCGTGATGCGCTCGATGTAGTCGGCGATCTCCGGGTGCGGAGCGGCTTCCTGCAGGTGACCGATGACGTAGGCAGACATGTCGTTCCTTCCGGCGGTTCCGACTCCTTGTGCCGACGATCGTCACACGGCCGCAGGGCACGGTCGATGACCTCGGGGGTAATGAACCCGGACCCGAGTCGGTCATAGATGTTCTCAACCGACATGCCCACCCGGGAGGATCGGGCAGAGACAGCACCGGAGTTTCCCCCTGGGTAGGAGGAGTCCATCCATGCCCGCTCTCCCGCACGGCCCACGCATCGCCATCGTCGGGGGCGGCATCGGTGGTCTGGCCGCCGCCGCCTTTCTGCGCCGCGCGGGGCTGACGGCCACCGTCCACGAGCAGGCGGCCGAGCTCACCGAGGTCGGCGCCGGGATCATCATGGCCCCCAACGCCGTACGCCTGCTGCGGCGCCTGGACGTCATGCGGACGTTCCTGCGCAGGGCCGTGGAACTGGAGTGGGGCTGGGAGTTCCGCCGCTGGGCGGACGGCAGCGTGCTGTCGGTGGAGAACCTGACCGACGCGTGCGAGGAGCTCTACGGCGAACGCACCTACGTCACCCGCCGGTCGGATCTCCTGGACACGATCAGGTCGGCGGTGCCCAGCACATGGCTCCGGCTGGGCGAGCGGTGCGTGTCGGTCGAGGCGTCCCCGGACGACGTGCTGCTGCGCTTCGCGGACGGCAGCCGGGCCGAAGCCGACGTCGTCATCGGCGCCGACGGCGTGCACTCCGTCGTCCGCGGCGTCCTGGCGGGCCGTACGCCGCCCGAGTACTCCGGCGTCTGCGCCTTCCGCACCGTCGTGCCCGCCCACGCCGCACCGGCCTTCGCCCTGCGGCCCGCGCAGACGATATGGCTCGGGCCCGGCCGGCACCTCGTCCACTACCCGATCGCCGGCGGCAGCGCCGTCAACGTCGCCGCCTTCGCGCCCGCCGGGGACCACGTCGAGGAGTCCTGGAGCGCCACGGCCACGACCGAGGAGTTCCACGCCGAGTTCGCCGACTGGGACCCAAGGGTGACCGACCTGGTCCTGGCGGGCGGCAGGCCGGGCCGGTGGGCACTGCTGGACCGCGCCCCCCTACGGCAGTGGAGCCGGGGCAGGGTCACGCTGCTCGGTGACGCCGCGCACCCCATGTACCCCTTCTTCGCACAGGGCGCGGCCCAGTCCATCGAGGACGCCGCCGTACTGGCAATCTGTCTCGCCACCTCTCCCGACGACCCCGAACAGGCCCTCAAACGCTACGAGTCGGCGCGCATTCCGCGCACCACGCGTCTGCAGGAGTTCAGTCACGCCCGCCGGGACACCAACCACCTGCCGGACGGGCCCGAGCAGGAGACGCGTGACACGTCGCTCGCCGCGTCCGACCCGCTCGTCACGGCCGGCTGGATCTACGGCCACGACGCCGAGGCCGCGCTCACCACGTGACCGGCGGTCAGGCCGCCGGCCGGACGCGCAGCGGCAGTGAGGTCCACGACCGCAGGGTGTTGTTGGGGTGGCGGCGCGGGGTGCCGGTGAGTTCGAATCGATCGACGCGCCTGACCAGCGCGGTCAGCAGCGCCTCCGCCTCCAGGCGGGCCACATGCTGGCCCACGCACTGGTGGATGCCCATGCCGAAACCGACATGCCCGGACGGGTCACGCCTGAGGTCGAAGCGGTCCGGCTCGGTCCAGCGGTCCGGATCGCGGTTGGCCGCGCCCAGGAACATGAGGATCTTCGTGCCCTCGGGAACGACCGTCCCGGCGATGGCGACATCGGTGGTGGCGGTACGGAAGAAGGTCTGCACCGGCGACTGCCAGCGCACCGACTCGTCGAACGCGACGCGCACCAACTCCGGCCGCTCACGCAGCCGTTGCCACTCGCCGGGGTGCGTGGCAAAGGCGTACAGACACGCCGCCAGGCCGTGCACCGTCGTGTCGACGCCGGCGGTGAGCAGCGAGCGCACCACCAACGGCGCCTGCTCGTACGTGAGATCGCCCCGGTCGGCGGCCGCCCAGATCCGTGCGCCGAAGCCGTCCTCGCTCAAGGCATCGCGAGCGCAATGAGCGTTCACCCAGTCCGACAGCGCGGCCACCCGGTGGGCGTCGGCGGCGACGAGCCCGTTGCGCGGACCGAACGCGTTGAAGGCCATGGTGCCATAGGGCAGGAGGTTCTCCCGGCCGTCCGGGCCCAGGCCCACCGCGTCCGGGAAGGCCCGTAGCGGAAATGCCTCGGCGAGCGCGGTGAGTCCGTCGAACTCCGTGCTCTCGGCGAGGACTTGGCCGACGAGTTCCCCCGCCAGGCTGTGCCAGCTCTCGCGCAGACGCCGCAGCGCGGGCGGGGCGAGGATCTCGCGCAGCACGCGGCGGGGCGCGTCGTGCCGGGGCGGGTCCGCCTCCAGGAGCAGGCTCGGCGGCCGCCAGGGCTTCTCGTGACGGAAGTTGGCCAGGCCCACGCCCGCACCCGACTCGAAGCGCTGCCAGTCCACCAGCGCCGCGTGCACCTGCTCGTGGCGGGCCAGGGCGTGCACGTCGTAGCGCGAGAGGTACACCACGGGGCCGGCCTCGCGAAGGGCGCGGTGCAGCGGTTCGGGATCCAGCAGGACCTCGGGGGCGAACGGGTCGGCGTCGCTGACGGGCGGTACGACCGCACGCTCCGGTGCCTCGGTCATCGCGGCTCCTTGAAGGGCGTGAAGGATGGGAGGTGGACTCAGAGGTCGAGGACGAGGCGGTCGCCGCGGGAGCGCGAGACGCACAGGAACATGCAGTCGCCGGCGGCGCGTTCGTGGTCGGCGAGCACCGAGTCCCGGTGCTCGGGCCGCCCTTCCAGTACGGGCGTGAGGCATGTCCCGCAGGTGCCCTGTTCGCAGGAGGACAGCACGTCCGCTCCGGCGCGGCGCACCGCCTCCAGCACCGACACCTCCGGGGTGACGGTCACCGTGCGTCCGGTGCGGCGCAGTTCGACCTCGAAAGGAGTGCTGCGTACCGGAGCGCCCTGGGTGGCGGCGGTGAAGCGCTCGACCCGCAGGGAGTGCGGCTCCCAGGCGGCGCAGGCCGTTTCGACGGCGGCGAGCAGCGGCGCGGGACCGCAGCAGTACACCTTCGTCCCGGGGCGCGGCGTGCCCAGCCAGGCCGCCAGGTCCAGGAGTCCGGACTCGTCCTGCGGGACGAGGTGCACCCGGTCGCCGTAGGCGGCGGTCAGTCGGTCGCGGAAGGCCATCGACGACCGCGTACGGCCGCCGTACAGCAACTGCCATTCGGCGCCGAGGAGTTCGGCCTGGTGCAGCATGGGCAGCAGCGGGGTGATGCCGATGCCGCCCGCGACGAAGAGGTACCGCCGCGAGGGCACGAGGGGGAAGTGGTTGCGCGGCCCGCCTACACCGACGCGGTCGCCAGGCCTCAACCGGTCGTGCACGTAGGCGGATCCGCCGCGGCCCGCGGGCTCTCTGAGGACGGCGATCCGGTAGGTGTGGGCCTCCCACCGGTCGCCGCACAGGGAGTACTGCCGGGTCGTCCCGTCCGGCAGGACCAGGTCGATGTGGGAGCCGGGCGTCCAGTCCGGCAGCCTGGCGCCGTCCGGGTGCGTGAGCGTGAGGGACACGACGCCGTCGGCCACCGGTTCCTTGCCGGCGACGGTCAGGGTGGCCGCGTGCGCGACGTGCCCCGGCACCGGCAGTTCGACACTGTTCGCGACCACGTCGTCGCCTCCCGTCTCTGGCTTGCCAGGCAGGATGCGCGCCGGGGACACGCGTTCGCGACGGCCTTCTCATTCAGTGAGAGACGAATCATTGCGCTGGCGGTGACGTGCCGCCAGCGCCCAGCGCGCGGGAGACGCCGCGGGCCGCGGTGCGCACCACCGGTACGACGGAGGCGGCGCCGGCCTCGTTCGGGACGATCACGGCCAGCGCGGCCACCACCTCACCGCGTGCGTCGCGCACCGGCGCCGCGATGCCGAGGGCGTCCTCATGGACGTAGCCCGGGCAGAAGGCGTAGCCCTGGCGCCGGACCTCCGCGAGCACGGCGCGCAGGTGCGCGGCGGTGGCGGGGGTGTTCGGGGTGTAGCGCCGCAAGGCCCCGTCGAGCACCCGTTCCCGCAGGTCGACGGGGCCGTGGGCGAGCAGGACCAGGCCGCTGGAGGAGGCGTGGAGCGGCAGCCGGCCGGCGATGCGGGTGTAGTTGATGACGGCGCCCGGTGCCGACAGCCGCTCCAGGAACAGCACCTCGTCGCCGTCGAGCACACCGAGTTGGACGTGGTGGCCCACGACGTCGTGCACGCCCTCCATGAACGGCATGGCCGCGTCGCGTAGCGACAGCGTGGGCGAGGCCCGGGTGGCCAGCTCCCACATGCGCACGCCGATCCGGACCCGGCGGTCGGCGTCGCGGGCCAGGAAGCCGTACGAGACCAGCTCGGCGACGAGGCGTGAGGCGGTGGCCACGTGCAGCCCCGTGCGCCGGGCGATCTCCGAGACGGTCAGGGCGGAGTCCTCCGCCGTGAACGCCTCGAAGATCCGTACGACTCTCGCCAGTACCGACTCGCCGTTCCGTGTTCTCACCCGCCCATCATCGGACGCCTTCGTGGCCGTCAGCCACCGCCGGCCCGCCCGCCGGAGCTCCGGTAGGTGCGCAGGTAGTCGAAGTGTGCCGTCGCCCCCGCGCTGTTCATCGAGACCAGGCCGATCCTGAGCGCCTGTTCGGCGGGCAGGGTCCATACCCCGGTCCGGGTCCAGTGCACGCCGTCGGTGCTCGTGGCAGCGCGCACCTCGTGTTCACCGGCGGCCGTGTCGGCGTGGTAGGCCATCCGCATCCACAGCGTGCCGGCTGCCGGTCCGCCGAACATCGGCCCGTAGGCCACCGCTGTCGGTGGAGTCGTCGTCGGCCGTGCGCCCTCCTTGGCGAACTCGGTGACGTGCGTGACCTTGCCGGCGGTGTGGCTGAGCGGCAGGACGGCGTGGACCAGCTTGAAGTAGCGGTCGTCGTTGCCGTAGAGGACGAGACCTGCCTGCTGGTTGGCGGGGCCGGAGGTCAGCCGGAGTCTGGTCTCGACGATGAAGTCGCCCGGTGGCGCGGGCCGGGTGAGCACGGACGCGGTGTTGGTGGCGAGGTTGAGCTCGGCGTTCTGGGTGGGCCAGGACAGTGCGCCGTCGCCGACGGCGGCTCCGGCGGCCGGACCCCGGACCCAGGTCCACTTCGGCGACAGGCCGACGCCGTCGAACTCGTCGCTGTAGGACGCGAGTTGGCTGACCGGAGTCGGTTGTGGGACCCGCTTGGTGACCGGTGTCCAGAGGCGGGCGGCGCCGACGTTGTCCGCGGCCACGCCCGTTCCCCGGGCTGCGACTCCGGTGCGTCCCGCGCGGGCCGCGGCAGCCGGTACGGTGCGCTGCTGCACGGCCACCGGGTCGCGCAGCCGGTCCGCGCCGACCTCCACCGTCAGGTGGGTGCCGCGCAGTTCGGCGGCGACGTTGCGCCAGGAGGTCCACCGGAATCCGGAGGGCAGCGGCGTCGACCGCTCCCCCGCGCTGACGCCGTCGACCCGGGCGTCGGTGACCAGGGACTGCCGGTTGCGGTCGAGCCAGGCGACGACGTAGTTGCGCGGATCGGTGTAGCCGATCAGCAGTCCGGCCGCCGATCCGGCCGAGGTGACGCGCAGGTCCGCCTCGGCGCGCACCTGGGCGGGGGCGGCGGACGCCGTGACCAGGTAGGACGGGTCGCTCGCCGTTCCGCCGTGCGTGACGTAGCCGCCGGAGTCCTGGTCGGTCGCGGTCGTCCAGGCGCCGGAGCCCTCGGACCGCCAGCCGGAGGTGGAGCCGTCGTTGAAGGTGCTGCCGGCGTCCCACCTGGTCACGGGGGCACGTCCGGTGCCGTCGGAGGGGCCGGCTCCGGCACGGACCACGGGCCAGCCGTCGATCCAGTCGAGCCGGTCGATGAGCATCGGGCGTCTGCTGAGGGTGCGGTCGAGGCCGGGGACGGGGTCGAGGTCCGGGTCGTCGGCGGGGATCGCGTGGTAGACGAGCCAGTCCTGGCCGGAGAGGTCGGTCTGCAGGGCGTTGTGGCCGGGACCGATCCACCGCCCGCCGTTCGCCGCGACGACCACGCCGCCCTTGCTGGTCGGCGCCATGAGGCCGACGCCCCGGTCGTCGGTGAACGGGCCGGTCGGGCTGGTGGCGCGGCCGACCTTGACCTGGTAGCCGCTGAACGCGCCGTCGCAGCAGCCCGCGTCCGAGTAGAAGAGGTAGTAGTGGCCGCCGCGGTGGACGACGAAGCCGCCCTCCATACGGCGGCCCTGGGCGACCTCGGTGACCGGGCCCTCGACGCGGGTGCGGTCGCCGTCGAGCTTCGCCACGCAGATGGTGTCGTAGCTGCCCCAGTACAGGTAGGGCTGCCCACCCACGTCCGTGAACTGGGCCTCGTCGATGTCGCCGGTGGCGCAGCCGCTGTCCGCGGGCAGCACGGCGCCCTCGTCGGTCCAGGGCCCGGTGGGCGTCGGGGCGGTGGCCACGCCGACCGTGTCCCTGCCCGGAACGGAGTAGTAGAGGTCGTAACGGCCGTCGCCGTAGCGGATGTCGGGGGCCCAGAGCCGTGAACCGCCGTGCCAGGCGGGCTGGTCGCCGGGGGTGAAGACCTGGCCCGCGTACTCCCAGTGCGTCATGTCCGACGAGCGCAGGATGGGCAGCGTGCGTTCGCCGGTCTCGCCCTTGGTCTGGAAGACGGGGTTCTGGGTGCCGTAGGCGTACCAGTAGCCGTCCTTCCCGCGGATCATCGTGGGATCGGGGAAGGTGTCGACCGTGCCGGCGGTCACGGGATTGGTGTACGTCGCCGCCGGCGGCGCCGCCACCGCGGCCCGGGCGGGGGGAAGCGACCCGGCGAGGAGCAGGCCGGTCAGCGCGGCGAGGGTGCGGCGGATGCGTCTGCGGCTCATGACTCTGCGGCTCATGACGGCGACGGGCCTCCTTGTTCGAAGGAGCTGAGCGTGGGGTCGTAGTCGGAGGTGCCGATGTCGTACATCGGGGTCATCCAGTGGTAGAAGTTGTCGCCCCGGTCCCTGAGGAGTTCGTAGAGGCGGCGCATCAAGCGGCGGCGTACCGGCGCGAGTTCCGGGTGGTCGTAGCGGTTGGACAGCTCGTGCGGGTCGGCGGTGAGGTCGTAGAGCTCGTTCACGGACTCGGGGTTGACGACGAGCTTGTAGCGGTCGTCGCGCAGCATGCGCTGCGGGTAGGGGAAGTGGTGGCCGTGGAACTCGGCGAGCAACTCCCCCGGCCACTCGGGGTGCTCGCCACGCAGGAGCGGGAGCAGGCTGCGGCTGTCGGTGGCGGGCCCCGTGTCGCAGCCGGCGAGGTCGAGGAGCGTGGCGGTGCAGTCGGTAAGGGTGGCGAACTCCCGCCGCACCTGCGGGGGTTGGCCCGGTACGCGGATGATCCCCGGGATGCGGTAGATGTCCTCGTACATGGCCGGGCCCTTGTCGTGCAGGCGGTGGGCGCCGGTGAACTCGCCGTGGTCGGCGGTGAAGAAGACGGACGTGTCGCCGGTGAGGCCGAGTTCGTCGAGCCGGCCGAGGATGCGGCCGACCTGTTCGTCGACGAGCGTGACGTAGCCCCAGTAGACCGCGATGAGCTTGCGGGTCACGTCGAGCGGCATGGTGTCGAAGGCCCAGTGCGCGCTGTAGTTGCGCTGCACCGGGGGTTTGCCCTCGAAGGTCTCGGCGATCGACGGGGGCAGCGCGACGAGTTCGGGGTCGTAGCGGTCGTAGTAGGCGTCGGGCAGCAGGTAGGGCAGGTGCGGGCCGAAGAAGTGGGTGGCGAGGAAGAAGGGGCGCCCGTCGGCCGCGTACTTCTCGAGTTGCTCGATGGCGCGGGTGGCCAGGTAGTACTCGAAGGTGGCTTCCACGGGCTGGTGGAGGCGGGCGGCGAGAAGGTTGCCGGGGTTGCCGTTGGGGGTGGTGCCGCGGACCAGGTCGGTGATGCGGTACGGCGGCAGTCCGCGTTCCTCCAGGTAGGCGAGGTAGTCGGGGTGGTCGACGGGGTTGTGCCAGCCGGGCAGGTCGGGGCCTTCGAAGCCGTAGGAGGCGGCGTTGCGGTGCGTGCCGACGTGCCACTTGCCGATCAGGCCGAGCTGGTAGTTCTGCTCGGCGAGGGCGGCCGGGAAGGTGAAGGCGTCCTCGCGCAGGTCCTCCAAGTACCCCACGTTGCGTTCGTGGTTGGCGAGCAGGCGGTGGCGGAAGGGGGCCTGGCCGGTGAGCAGGCTGGCGCGGGCCGGGGTGCAGATGGCGGTCGGCGTGTAGAAGCGGTCGAAGCGGGTGCCGGTGGCCGCGAGCCGGTCCAGGTTCGGGGTGGCCACGTGCGGGTTGCCGTAACAGCCCAGGGTGTCGACCCGGTGCTGGTCGGTCATCAGGAAGAGGAGGTTCACTCGGCCGCCTTGGCGTAGACGTCGGCCGCGTAGAAGGAGTTCGCGGCGGGGGCCTTCTTGAGCTGGCCGGTGCCGACGAAGAAGTCGCTCATGCCGTCGAGCCACTTGGCGACGGTGCCGTCCTTGGTCTTGGCGACGAGGTCGGCGGTCGTCATCTGCTTCACATGGCCGGCGTCGGACGCGACCTTGTCCTGGGGGACCTTGAGGAGCTTGGCGGCGAGCGCGATCGACTCCTTGGGGTGCGCGGCGCGCCAGTCGTTGGCCTCCTGGAGGACCTTGACGACCTTCTCGTTGGTGGCGGGCGCGACCTTGGCCCCGGCGACGAACGCGGTCGGGAAGTCGCCGCCGATCTCCTGGGTGCCGGCCACCTCGACCAGGCCGGGCACCTTCTGCTTGATCGTGTCGATCAGCGGGTACCAGATGCCGGCGCCGTCGATCTGCCCGGACGAGAACGCGGAGACGACGGTCGCCGGCTCCATCGCGACCTTCTTGATGTCGCTCATGCTCATTCCGGCCTTCTGCAGGGCGAGGTGCAGCACCATCTCGCCGGAGGTCCCCTCGGGCACGCCGACCTTCTTGCCCTTCAGGCCGGTGATCGAGGTGATGCCGGGCTTGGCGATGACCCGGTCCGCGTAGGTGAGCGTGTCGATCGCGACGATCTTCGAGCGGCCCGAGGCGGGCAGCCACATGGCGCCGGGGCCGATGTAGCCGTAGTCGAGGTTGTCGGTGCCGAGTGCCTGGATCTGGATGGGGCCGTTGACGAAGACCTTGTACGAGGCGGAGACGCCGTGCTTCTTCCACAGCCCCCGCTCGTCGGCGATCGCCAGCAGGCTGGCGCCGTTGTAGTCGGCGATGTATCCGAACCGGACCTTGTTGCCGCCGCCTCCTCCGCTGGAGCCGCAGCCGGCGGCGGAGAGCGAGAGCGAGGATGCGGAGAGTGCCGCGATGAAGCCACGTCGGGACATGCTCATGACATACGTTCCTTCGAGGTGCTGGGCCGGTCAGGGGTGAAGTGGTGGGCCGGTACCGGGAGTTCGGGTCAGGCGGGCGAACCGGCCGGTGTCTGGTGGTAGACGGAGTGCCAGACCTCGTTGCGGATCCGGGCGAACTCCGTTGACAGCCGCAGCTGTTCGGTCCGGGGGTAGGGCAGGTCCACCTCGACGACACGGTGGATCCGGCCCGGCCGGGCCGCCATGACGACGACGCGCCGTGCCAGGTAGACGGCCTCGTCGACGTCGTGCGTGATGAACACGACCGTGCGCCTGCGGCGGCTCCAGGTCTCCAGGAGCTGGTCCTGGAGCTGCACCCTGGTGAGCGCGTCGAGAGCGCCGAACGGCTCGTCCATCAGGAGGACTTCGGGGTCCACGGCGTACGCGCGGGCGATCGCGCAGCGCTGCTTCATGCCGCCCGAGAGCGTCTTGGGCAGGGCGTCGGCGAAGTCGGTGAGCCCGACGAGGTCGATGGCCTGCTCGGCCCGCCGCCTGCGCTCGCCGGCCGGAAGGGAGGTCAGCTTCAGCCCGAACTCGACGTTGCCGCGCACGGTCAGCCAGGGGAAGAGGGCGTACTGCTGGAAGATCACGCCGCGTTCGGGGCCGGGCCCCGTGACCCTCCTGCCGTCCACCAGGACCTCGCCCGAGGTCGGGGCCACCAGGCCCGCGGCCAGGTTGAGCAGGGTCGACTTGCCGCAGCCGGAGGGGCCGACGACGGTGACGAACTCCCGCTCCCCCACGTCCAGCGACACCCGGTCCAGGGCGGTGAACTCGCCCCCGTTCATCGGGAACGTCCGCACCACGTCCCGGAACGAGATCTTCGCGTCGGTCCTGCCGGGTTCCGTGCTCATCGGCGCTCCTGCCATCCGGTCAGCCGCCGTTCGGCGAGCAGCAGCAGTCGGTCCATCACCAGCCCGATCACCCCGATGGTGATGAGGCCGACGAAGATCGTGGGAATGTCGTAGTAGGTCTGGGCGTGTGTCATCTCGTAGCCCAACCCCTTGTCCGCGGCGATGAGTTCGGCCGCCACGACGGTCGCCCAGGCCGAGCCGAGACCGATCCGCATGCCGACGAGCAGGAACGGCGTGGCGGCGGGGATGACCACCTTGAGGAAGATGACGCGGTCGGGGGCGCCGAGCACCCGGGCCGCGTTGATCAGGGTGCTGTCGACGTCGACGACGCCCTGGAAGGCGGCGACCACGCAGGACAGGAACGCGGCCAGGAAGATGACGAACACTTTCGGCGTCTCACCTATGCCCATCAGCACGATCGCCAGCGGGATGATCGCGAGCGGCGGGATGGTGCGGAAGAACTGGACGTACGGTTCGAGCAGTCCGCGGGCGACGGGGTACCAGCCCATGAGGAAGCCGACCGGGACGGCGAGCAGCGTGCCCAGCGCGAAGCCGAGGAGGACGCGGCGCAGACTCGCCAGGGCGTCGTCGACGAGGGTGCCGTCCTTCAGCAGGTCCAGGGCGCGGGAGGCGACGGACAACGGGCCAGGAATGTCGGCGAGTTGGGCCGAGGCGATCAGCGCCCAGACGGCGACGCCGACGACGAGGGCGATCAGATTGAGCAGGAGTGCGGGGAGGGCGCGCCTGCCGCGCCGGGGCGCGGAGGCCGTGGGCGTCTTGTCGGGCGCGGTGATCACTGCCATGGCGGCCTCGCCCGGTGCGCGGGTGTCATGTGTCCTCCAGAGGGGCGGGGGAAGCGGGGTAGCGGGCGAGCAGGGGCGACTCGTGCAGCACCAGGGCGATGGCACCGAGGGCGCCGCCCGCCTCGCCGAGGGTGGCCGGGCGCAGGTCGACGCGATGGCGTGAGAGCGGCATGAGGTCGGCGGCCAGGGCCCGGCCCACGCCCGCGAACAACGCCTCACCGGCCGCGGCGAGTTCGCCGCCGATGACGACGACGCCGGGGCCGATCGCGTTGCACACGGCGGCCAGCACGGTGCCGACCTTGGCTCCGACACGGTCCAGGAGCGGGGTCGCGGCGGGGTCGGCGAGGAGGGTGGACAGGTCGTTCGGCCCGTCGTAGGCGTCGAGGACGGCGCCCACCGAGGCGACCGTCTCCAGGCACCCTCGCCCGCCGCACGAACATCGGCGCCCGTCCAGCTCGACGGTGATGTGCCCGAACTCCCCCGACATGCCGTGCGCGCCGCGGTGCAGCGAGCCGCCGACCACGAGCCCGCCGCCGACGCCGTGCGAGAGCCGCAGGTAGAGCACGTCCTGGTCGCCGGCGGCCGCTCCCCAGGTCGCCTCGGCGAGAGCCGCGAGCCGCGTGTTGTTGTCGACCAGGACGGGCACACCGAACCGCTTGCGCAGCAGCAGGGGAAGGTCACGGCGGGGGTCAGCGCCGTCCTGCTCCCCGGCCGCCGCGTCCTGCACCGGGCCCACGACACCGACGCCGATCGCGCTCAGCGCGCCCAGCCGCAGAGTGCCGCCGGCCAGGGAGCCGACGAGACGTTCGGCGAGGTCCACCCGCTCCTGCCAGGGCAGGTCGGGGGCGTGCGCCTCGCCGGCCGAACCCATCACCTCGTGGGCGACGTTGACCGCCGCCACGTGCACCGCGCGCCGCGCGAAGTCGATGCCGATCGCCTGGCCCGCCTCGGGGTGCAGGGTCAGCGTCTCGACCGGGCGGCCGCGCCGGCGCTCCTCGGGAGCGGGCGCCGAGGCCACGACCGCGCCGTTGTCGACGAGCGCGCCGACGATGTCGTAGAGCGTCGTCCGGGACAGTCCGCTGTGCCGGCCCAACTCGGCCCGGCTGAGCGGGCCGTGCGTGCGCAGCAGTCCGAGGACGAGCTCCTCGTGCCCGCGCCGCAGTCGCGCCAGCGGGCCGTCGTGGTGCAGTGCCATGGGGCACAGCATGCTGACGCCCGTATTTTTTCGTCAACACTCCGGAAAAAAGAAAGTTGTTGGAGCCTCTCCCCCGGTGAGGGAAACGGTGCAGGTCAGCGCCGTGTCCGCGGACGCTTCGCCGGACGGGGATTTTCATACGCGCGCAACAGTCGCGGCGCGGGCGCGGTCCGGATCAGGCGTCCCGGACCGTCCGGAACCCCAGGTTTCCCGTGCTGCTGTCCGGGGTGTTCGAGGTGCGGGCCGCGACGCGGTAGCGGTTGCAGTAGGAGCGGTGGCAGAGGTACGAACCGCCGCGCATCACCCGTGCCGTGCCGCGGCCGGGACCCTTCGGGTCCGTGCGGGGGCGGGCGCCGTGGTCGGTGCCCCACCAGTCGGCGCACCACTCCCAGACGTTGCCCGCCATGTTGTGCAGACCGAAGCCGTTGGGCTTGTACGTGTCGACCGGCGCCGTGCCGCGATGGCCGTCCTCCGCGGTGTTCTTGGTGGGGAAGTGCCCCTGCCAGATGTTGCAGCGGTGCTCACCGCCGGGCGTCAGCTCGTCCCCCCACGGATAGCGCCGCTGGTCGAGCCCGCCCCGCGCGGCGTACTCCCACTCGGCCTCCGTGGGCAGCCGGGTGCCGGCCCAACGGCAGTACTCCAGCGCGTCGTTCCACGACACATGGACCACGGGGTGGTCACTGCGCTCGTCCAGCGCGCTGCCCGGCCCCTCGGGTGCCTTCCAGTACGCGCCCTCGACCCCGCACCACCACGGTGTCCGCTCGGGCCGGGCGGCGCCGCGCCGCAGCGCGGCCGGCAGGAACCCCGCGAACACGAAGGACCAGCCGAACCGTTCGGCCTCGGTGACGTACCCGGTCCGCCCGACGAAGCGGGCGAACGCCTCGTTGGTCACGGCGTGCGGGTCGATCCAGAAGGGCGACAGGGTGACCTCGCGGATCGGTCCCTCGCCGTCGTCGCGGAAGCCCTCCGGGTCGTCGGTGCCCATGCGGAACGTGCCGCCCGTCAGCAGCACCATCGCGTCCGTGGCGCCCGTACGCCCGTCGACGCCGGGCACCGGCCCGCCCGCACCGGCCTGCGGTGCCCGTCCCGGCGCACAACAGCCCTTGGGCTCCGCCCCGGATTCCGCCATACGACCTCCCGCCTCGCACCTGACCCTTCGCAGCCGAGGCTACGACACGCCCAGCTCGGCGCCCACGCGCTGGGGCGGGCCGGGCTCGTCCGGGCACTGCGCGGCCGTCGGTCAACGACGGGGCATCCCAGGGCAAAGGCAGCGGCAAAGAACGGTCTCTGATCCCGTCCCTCGGGCCCCAAACGGCAACTGTCAACGCGCAGTTCACCTGCCTGCCGCCGGGCGGCGCCAGGGTGCCGTCGTTCAGAGCTCCACAGCTCCACAGCTCGTCAGGGAGGGCACCATGACCGCACAGTCAGGGACGGCGGACGGGGCGCAGAAGTCGTCCGAGGGGGTCAGCCGTCGTCACGCGCTGGGCCTCTTCGGCACCGCGGGGGCGGGCGCGGCCGTCACCCCGCTGCTGGGAGCCGGCACGGCGCAGGCCGCTCCGGCGGGGGCCCCGGCGTTCCATCTCACGGCGGACTCGACGGGCGCGCCCCCGGTCCAGGGACTGCACCTGACCTTCGGCGCGGACCCCAGCACCCAGATGACGGTGTCGTGGATCACCGATCGGTCGGTGAAGAGACCCGCGGTGCGCTACGGCACGCTGGAGCACGGGTTCGGCTCCCGCGCCGACGCGCGGACCGTCACCTACGTGGACGGCACCTCGGGCCGGACCGTGTACGTCCACCACGCCTCGCTCCACCGGCTGACGCCGGGGACCGACTACCTCTACCTCGCCACGCACGAGGGCACGACGCCCGACAGCGGCACGTTCCGCACGGCCCCGCGCGGGCGCAGGCCGTTCACCTTCACCAGCTTCGGCGACCAGTCCGCGCCGCAGGTCACCTGGGCGGCCAACGGCACGGCGGCGCTGGACGCCAACTCCACGCCCGCGACCAAGGACATCGTCACCGGCATCGAGCAGGTCGCCCCGCTGTTCCACCTGCTCAACGGCGACCTGTGCTACGCCAACCTCGACGTCGACCGGGTGCGCACCTGGAACAACTTCTTCACCAACAACACGCGGTCCGCGCGCTTCCGCCCCTGGATGCCGGCCGCCGGCAACCACGAGATCGAGAAGGCCAACGGCCCCGTCGGACTCGGCGCCTACCAGACCTACTTCGCCCTCCCGTCGACCGAGACCGACGCCGAACTCGCGGGCCTGTGGTACGCCTTCACGGCCGGCTCCGTCCGGGTGATCGTCCTGCAGAACGACGACAACTGCCTCCAGGACGGCGGCGACGTCTACATCAGCGGCTACTCCGGAGGGCGCCAACTGGAGTTTTTGGAGAAGGAGTTGAAGGCGGCGCGGTCCTCCCGCGACATCGACTGGGTGGTCGTCGCCATGCACCAGGTCATGATCAGCTCCTCCGACGCCAACGGCGCGGACCTGGGGCTGCGGCAGAAGTACGGCCCGCTGTTCGACACGTACGGCGTGGACCTGGTGGTGTGCGGGCACGAGCACAACTACGAGCGCTCCCTGGCCGTCCGCGGGATCGTCGGCGGCAGCGCGACGCTGACCCCGCGACCGGTCTCGCAGGGCACCGACGACATCGACACCGGGCTGGGCACCGTCCACATGGTCCTCGGCGGCGGCGGTGTCTCCGGCACCACCAACCAGAGCTTCTTCAAGGACGGCACCGCCAAGGTGATCACCGCCGTGTCGGCGACTCCTGGCTCCAACGGCAAGCGCACCTCCACCTACGCCAAGGAGGAGGCGGTCTGGACGGGTGTCCGCGACACCGAACACCCTTACGGCTTCGCCTCGTTCACCGTCGACCCCGGCCGCCACCCGGGCGACACCACCCGACTGCACGTGACCTACTACAACGTGAACAAGCCGAACGGCGAACTGTCGGTCTTCGAGACGTTCACCCTCCACCGCAGGCGTTCGGACGGCCCCGGCAGGTGACCTGTCACTCCCGGCGTGCGGCGACGTCTCCGTTGACCGTGGTGAGGCTCATCGCGGGGCCGTGGGAGGCGTCCCGCGTGGGCACGGTCACCGTGGTGCGGCCGTTGACGGTCGCCGCGGTGACCGCGTAGGCGGGGACGTCGCCGGCGACGGTGACGTCGACCGAGCCGTTGGTGGTCGTCGCGGTGACGTGCGGCGGAGCGTCGGCACACGCGACGACCACGTCCCCGTTGGTCGTGGTCGCGGCCACGCGGCGGGCCTTGAGGGCCGTGGTGCGCACCGAGCCGTTGCGGGTGGACAGGCGGACCGCTCCGTCGCCGCGACCCGCATCGGTCGCCGCCACATCGCCGTTGACGGTCGTGATGTCCAGCGCCGCCGCGATGCCCGCCACGTCCACGCCCGCGTTACGGGCGCGGGCCGTCACGTCCATGCCGTCCGGCACACCGACGGAGGGCATGCGCGGGCACCCGGCGTCCTTCCCGGACCCGTCGTCGCACGTGATGAGGTCAAGGACCCAGGTCCGGCCGTGGTGGGACCAGTCGGCCTTGACCCCGTCCTGCGTGGTGACGCGGTCACCGTCGGCGGGGCGCAGCCGCAGCCCGTTGTCGGTCGTGACGATCAGGCGGTTTCCCGACGCCGTGACGGCCTGGCCACCGGACGAGGCCGGCGCGCCGGCTCCCTGCGCCTGGTGTTGCGCGCACGCCACTCCTGCGGGGAGCACCGCCAGCACAACGGTCAGTGTGAGCATGTGCCTTGCCGGCATCGCCTTCATGCCCCTACGGGTGCCCGGCCGGGCCGCTGTCATGGCCTGCCCGCGTCACGGTTCCTTCGTCTCGTCCTCCAGCGACGCCCGGGTCGCGGCGCCGTAGACGCCCGACGGGTCCTTCAGGACGACGCGGGTGAGCTGGTAGGTGCGCACAGCGTTCTCCACCTGGCGGTCGAAGTCGCCGTCGGCGTCCCCGTCGTAGAAGCCGATCTGGTGGAGGCGGAGCTGGAGTTCGACGACCTCGGGTCCCTTGTCGCCGTAGCGCAGGACGGGGGCCTCGCCGCCGGGTTCGCTCGGTGCGGGCGCGCCCGTCGCCGTGGTGGTGGTGACGGCCGTGGGCGCGGTCGCGCTCCGGTCGCCGGGGGTGGACGAGGCGCCGTGGCCCGCGGACGAGGTGGCGCCCGGCGCGGAGGCCGTCGAGGACGCGGACGCGGAGACGGAGGGCGCCGTGCTGGACGGGTCCGCCGACGAGGGGGCGTCCCCGGCGGACCGCCGGGCGGGCAGACCCGCCCGGACACCGCTGGAGGCGGAGTCGTCCCGCGCCGGGCTGTCGTACCAGAACACGCCCCCGATGACTCCCCCGGTCACCAGGACGGCGACGGCGGCCCCGCCACCGGCCAGCAGCAGTGATCGCGGGCGCCGTCTGCGTGCCGGGACGCGGTCGGACGGGGACGGCGTGGGGAGTTGGTCGAAGGCGTCGGCAGCGCCGGGCCGGTGCTGCTCGTCCAACAGGTCCGTGGCGCTTGCCTGTTGGGCCTCCTCGGCAGAGGTCTCGCCGGGCGCGTTGCCGTCGTCGAGATCCACGAACGGCCGTATGCGCACCGGGTCGAAGTCCTCCGCAGCCGCCACCTCGGCCGTGCGCGTCTCGCTGCGGGCGTCGGCGGCGCGGCGGGTGCACGAGCAGGTCGGGGTTCCGTCCGCCGCCCGCGGCCGCTCACATTCCGGGCAGCCCGGTCCCGCTAAATCGCTCACACGTTTCCCTTCTCCGTACGAGCTCCAGATCTTAGACAGGTTTCCCGCACGAAACCTTCATGATCTGACGGAGAGCGGAATCTGCCCGTCCTTGCAGCACAGCGGGCCGACGGGCCGTCACGGACAGCGAAGGAGACGTGCCCTCAGCCCGTCGTGTCCGGCGGCGGCGAGCACGGTCGCCGCCGCGCCCGTTCCGAGGACGGCACCGGCGATCACGTCGCCCGGATAGTGCACGCCCGTGTGGATGCGCGAGTAGCCGACGGCGCACGCGAGCAGTCCCAGCGGCACCGTGGCGGCCGGGAAGGCGGGGCCGACGGCCGCGGCGAAGGCGACGGCCGAGGCCGTGTGTCCCGAGGGGAACGAGGCCGAGGCGGGCATGGGCACGTGGCGTCCCGGGAACGGCGAGTCCTCGGCGCGATGCGGCCGGGACCGGCGGACGAGGCGTTTGCCGAGCAGGTTGGCGGTGGCCGAGGCGACGCCGATCGCCGCGACACCGAGGGCGGCGGCGCGGCGTGTCCGTCCGGGGCGCACCGCGAGGGCCCCGGCGATCAGGAAGGAGATCTTGGAGTGGTCGGCCGCGGCGGACAGTCTGCGCAGCGCGGCGTCCAGGGTGGGGGTGCTGGTGACCGTCACGGCCTCGTAGAGCGCCTGGTCGAGGGCGGCGAGGTCACGCATCAGGCCTGTCGGCACCTGTTCTTCCGGCGGGCGGCGGTCAGCCATCGCTCTGCTCCTGGTTCTTCTCGTGCGGACGGGGTGCTCGGCCGACGGCGAGGCGGACGATGCGCCGCCAGTCGACCGACGGTGCGACGTAGGGGGCGCCGGGACGGTGCCTGGGCACCCGGACGCGGAGCGCGCCGGGCCGCACGGTGCACACGACCGGCGTGGGCAGGGTGAGCGCCTCGCCGTCCAGGGCCACCGGGATCACCTCCTCGTCGGCCTCGACGACCACGCGGCGGGACTTCAGGGTCGTGATGCCGCTCGCCCTTTCCCCGAGCAGCGCCAGTTCGGCGGCCTGGGCCGCGCCCCCGACCCGGACCGAGATCACTCCGAGCCTGCCCGTGTCGAGCCTAGGTCTGCGTCCGCCGGTCAGGGGATCGGCGCGCGCGTAGGGGTTGTTGCTGACGAGCACGGCCTGCGGGGAGTCCAGCACCTCGTCGTCGGCGCGGGCCGTCAGGGTGGCGCCGGCCTCGCCGGTCAGCAGGTCGGGCAGCTGGTCGAGGGCCGTGATCGCCTTGGCGTCGCGGTATTCGGGGCTCTGCACGATGTGCGCGTACGTGCCGAACGACGCCGTGTTGACGAAGGGTCTGCCCGCCACGTCTCCGAGGTCGACGCGGAGTTCCACGCCGTCCGAGAGGGCGTCGAGGCTTTTGGACGGGTCGTCCCGGTCCAGGCCGAGGTCCATGGCGAAGTGGTTGCGGGTGCCGGCGGCCACGACCATGAAGGGCAGACGGTGCTCGGCCGCCACGGCCGCCACCAGGGCCTGGGTGCCGTCGCCACCTGCCACGCCGAGCAGGTCGGCGCCCTCTGCGACGGCCTGCCGGGCCAGCGCCACCGGGTCGGGGTTCGTGTCGAGGTCGAGCAGGATCACCCGGGCGCCCAGGGCCTCGGCCCGTTCCACCAGGCCGTGGCGGCCGACCTTTCCGCCGCCCGACTTGGGGTTCATGATCACCACGGGGCGGCGGGGCGCCCGGGCGCTGCGGTGGTGCATGCCGCGCGGCTTGCGCAGATGGCGCAGCGCGCTCCGCGCGCAGGCCAGCGCGACGGCCCAGCACGCGAGCGCCGCTGCCGCCACCACCCACAGGCCCGAGATCGCGTACAGCACCAGGACGGCCACGGGCGCGCCGATCGCCAGCAGCGCGCCGAGGAGACGGGCGACGCCGCGGTGGGCGAGGGCCCACCAGAGTCCGGCGCCGGCCAGGGCGAGTCCGCCGAGGCCGAGCAGCAGGATCAGCCACTGGCCGGCTCCGGCCACCACGGAGGCCACGGCCCCGGCGACGCACAGGAGGGCGAGCCTGGCCAGGGCGCGCGCCGACCGCACGGCCGCGGCGGTGGCGTCGGGCTGGGCCTCACCGGTGGTACGGGTTGCGTTCAATGTCGTGGGTCCCCGGTCGCTGCTGGATCGGACGGCGGTCGCGTGCCCCGTGTGCCCGGAGCGCCGGCCCTGCCGCACGGCGCCAGGGGCAGGATCTCGCAACCGGCGGGAGTCTCACGCCGCGAATCCGATGTTGGTGACGTACTCGTACTCGCCCCACTGACTGCCGAGGTCGACCGTGACGTCGTTGACCCAGGCGTCGTCGAGTGCGGCGTCGTCGCCCTCGGCCCAGGCTCGCACGATGCGGTCCCAGTGGCGGACGTTGAGGGTGCGGTACTCGACCACGCGCTGGCGGGGCCGGGGCACCTGGCTCTGGTTGAGCGGGTGGAACTCGACGCGGGTGCCGCGGCCCTCGCGGTTGAGGCGGGCGAGCAGGTAGCGGGAGACGTTGTGGCGGCGCACGGTGCGGTACGCGGTCTCGACGCTCTCCAGGTTCTTCCGCGACGGCGTGCGGCGGCCGTCCAGCCATGCGCGGATCGTGCGGTCGGTGACGGTGAGGCCCGCCTCCCGGGCCGCCAGGCGCGCGTGGTCGGTCCGGGTGAGGTAGTGCAGCCGGGCCAGAAGCCCCCGCTGCGCCGTGACCGGGGTGGCGACGAATCCGGCGAGCGCGTCGAGCCGCCGCCCCGCGGCCTCGTGCCCCTTGATGCCGCGAGCCCCGTACTGCCCGAACTCGAGATTCCTCTCCGGCACCTTCGTCTCCTCGCCCGGCGGTGATGGACGGACCTGTACAAGTGTCCAGTTCAACGCAGGCAGATGCTACATGTGGCGGGTACGCGGGTCGCGTTGGGCGCCACCGAACGACACGGTCGGAGCTGGGTCGGCCGCCGCACCGGCACCGCCCTCGACACGCCGTCTCAGAACTCGCGGAACTCCTCGAAGGGCGGCTCGGACGGCGGGTCCGGCAGGCGCAGCGCGGTGCAGCGCGGGGTTTCGGTGTGCACCGTCCACCCCAGGTTGCGCACGTAGTAGCGCGCGGCCGTCCGGACCGGCGGGGCGGTGGCGTCGTCGAGGACGATCACGCCGCCGGGGCGGACGATCCTGCGGAGGAAGTAGAGGTCGACGAAGACCTCGTGGAAGCGGTGGCTGCCGTCCACGAACGCCGCGTCGGCCACGAGTCCTTCGGTGAGGAGTCGCGGGAGGGCGATCGAGGACGGGGTGCGCAGGAGCGTGGTGATCGGTTCCAGGCCGGCCGAGCGGAGCAGGTTCCAGCCGACGTCCGCCCACGCGCTCTCCTGGTACGGGTCGATGACGACGTGCCGCGGGTGCTCCGCTCCGACCGTCGTGAGCGCCTCGCCGATCGCGAGTGCCGAGCTGCCGTACGCGAGGCCGATCTCGACGACCGTCCGCGCGCGCTCGGCCGTCAGCAGGTCACGCAGCGCGTCGCACTCGTGCCGCGGCAGCGTCACCGTCTCGAAGTCCCCGGCGCGGTCCCGCGTCCACGGCGGGCCCTCCTCGGCGAGGCGGCGCCGTACCTCGCGGACCCGGGCCGTTCGTCCGTGCGTCTCGTCCATCCCCCACACCTCCCCGGCCCGTGGGTCACAACACCCTGGGGCGCGGGGAGTTGGAGGTCAGGCATGCGGTTCCGGAGTGGCGCTCCTCGGGGCCTGGGCAGGTGCGCGGCCCGCGTCGCGCGGGAGCCGGGCCGCCGCCACCAGACCGACCAGGCCGATCACGGCGATCGTGATCATCGCCGCGGCGTACGCGCCCTTGGTCAGGCCGGAGACCAGGATCGTGCCGGCGATGGCCGTGCCGAAGGAGGAGCCGAGGTTCGAAACGCTGCGGGACAGCCCTGAGATCTCGCCCTGTTCCTCCTCCGGGAAGCTGGACTGCACGACGTTGACCGACGGGGTCAGCATGACGCCCAGGCCGAGTCCGACGAACAGCAGCCCGGGGACGTAGGCCCACGCGGTCGTATAGGCGCTGGCCAGGACGATCAGCACCACGATTCCGACGATGCTCACGGCGAACCCGGTCGTGATGAGCAGCCGCTGGGAGCGCCGCTTGGCCATGCGTTCGGCGCCGAGCGAGGTGAGCAGCAGTCCCAGGGTGGCCGCGGTGAAGATGACACCGGTCTGCACGGCGTCGTACTCGCGCACGACCTGCAGGTAGGCCGCGACCGTGAACGACGTGCCCATGAGCATCAGCCACTGGATGTTCTGGGTGACGAGGCCGAGGTTGGACACGCTGTTGCGGAACAGGCTGAGCGGCAGCAGCGGTTCCTCGCCGGCCGCCTCCTTGGCGCGCACGGACCGGAAGAACCACCAGAGCACGAGGGCGCCGAGGGTCACCAGCCCGATCATGAGCCAGATGTTGTCGTCGGTGGCGAGGATGCCCATGACGACGAGGACGAGTCCGACGGCGACGAGCACCGCGCCGAACACGTCGAAGGAGGCGTCCGGATCGGGCGGCAGCGGATCGGCCATGCGCAGACTGAGCAGGACGATCGCGGCGACGACGAGCGCCTGGAACACGAACGCGGCGCGCCAGCTGACGGCCGAGGTGATCAGCCCGCCGATCAGCGGTCCCGCCGCGGCGCCGACACCGCCGAACGCCATGATGACGCCGAAGGCGCGGGCGCGGCCGGTCACGTCGGGGTACAGCAGCGTCGCGAGGATGTACACGGGCGGGATGAGCAGGGCCGTGCCGACGCCCTCGAGGATGGAATTGCCGAGGATCAGCACGCCGAGTCCCGGCGCGGCCGCGCTGAGCAGGGCGCCCGCCGCGTAGATGACGAGGCCCGCCAGGAAGCAGCGCTTGCGGCCGTAACGCTCCGTCAGCTTGCCGCCGGGGATCATCAGCGCCGCCATCACCAGCAGGAAGATGGTGATCGCCACCTGCACGCCCTGGACGGTGGTGTCCAGGTCCTTGCTGATGTCGTTGATCATCACGTTCATGTTGGAGCCGGCGAAGCTGCAGATGAACTGGGCGAGCGCCAAGGCCGCCAGCACACGTCTCTTGGTCGCCGTCCGCGCCGGCCCGGTCGTCTCAGCCACTGATGTCGCCCCCTGCAGCGCCCTCCGACTCGACACGCTCGAGCAGGGATACGTCATCGCCTGCCCGGACCAAGAGTTCGGCAACGCACGCGCCGCTGCCTCACCCACCGAGGGTGAAGCCCTCATCGCCGTGCGTTGCGAGGTTGGGCGCACGTGGACGGCGCGGTGTCGTGGCGCGAAGGTGCCCCGGAGGGCACAGCGGGAGGGAGACCTGCTCATGCAACGCTATGCACCGATCGAGAATCACGGGCTGGTGGGAGACCTGCAGACGGCGGCACTGGTCTCGTTCGAGGGCACGGTCGACTGGCTGTGCGCGCCGAGGTTCGACTCGCCCAGTGTGTTCGCCTCGATCCTCGATCACGAGCACGGCGGGTACTTCGGCGTCACGGCCGACAGCCGGCGGCCTCCGGTCCAGCTGTACCTCCAGGACACGGCCGTCCTGGTGACGCGTTTCCTGGCCGAGGACGGGGTCGGCGAGGTGATCGACTTCATGCCGGTGGACCACCCCGAGCGCCCTTCGGACACCCATCGCCTGATCAGGATCTTCCGGGTGGCGCGCGGACGGGTGCGCTTCTCGCTCGAGTGCCGCCCCCGCTTCGACTACGGCCGCCGCGCGCACCGCCTCGTGACGGGTGAGGACGCGGTCCGGTTCGACGGCGGCGGGTTCCAGGCCGCGCTGCAGAGCGTCGGACCGGTGCGATGGACCCGGGACGGCGATGACATCCTCGGTGAACTCACCATCGGACAGGACGAGTTGGCCGCCGTGGTGCTGACGGTGGGAAGCACGAAGGACCTCCGGCTCGCCCCGCTCGGTAAGCCCGAGATCAGGGAACTGTTCGAGCACACCCGGGACTTCTGGCACGGCTGGATGCGCCGCAGCACCTACCGCGGGCGCTGGCAGGACATGGTGAACCGGTCCGCGATCACCCTGAAGCTGCTCACCTACGCGCCCACCGGAGCGCCCGTCGCCGCGGCCACCATGGGACTGCCCGAGCAGATCGGCGGCGGACGCAACTGGGACTACCGCTACACCTGGGTGCGCGACGGCTCGCTGTCGGTCAGCGCCCTGCTGGGCCTCGGCTACGTCGACGAGGCCGTCGCGTTCCGCCGCTGGCTGGGCGACCGGCTGCGGGCGGGCCGCACGGTGAGCGGCGAACCCCTGCAGATCATGTACCGGGTGGACGGCGATCCGGAGCTCACGGAGGAGGTGCTGGACCACTTCGAGGGCTACCGCCAGTCGGCGCCGGTACGGGTCGGCAACGGCGCGGCCGGACAGCTCCAGCTCGACATCTACGGAGAGGCGGCGCTCGCACTGGGCCACTCCGTGGACGGCATGGACGACGTCCCGCCGTACGACGGCTGGCAGGCCCTGGCGGGCGTGCTGGACTGGCTGGTGAAGGAGTGGGACCGGCCCGACGAGGGGATCTGGGAGACCCGGGGCGGCCAGAAGGACTTCACCTACAGCCGGCTGATGTGCTGGGCCGCCTTCGACCGGGGTGTCCGGATGGCGCAGCACTACGCGCGGCCCGGCGACACCGTGCAGTGGGCGACGGCCCGGGACGACATCCTGCGCCAGGTGATGGAGCGGGGCTGGAGCAGCCGGCGCCAGGCCTTCGTCCAGCAGTACGGGGAGACCACCCTGGACGCCTCCCTGCTGCTCATGCCCGGGGTCGGTTTCATCTCGGCGACGGACCCGCGCTGGTTGTCCACCCTGGACGCGATGGAGCAGGAGCTCGTCTCGGACAGCCTCGTCCATCGCTACGACCCGGCGGCCTCCCCGGACGGCCTGCGCGGCAGCGAGGGCACGTTCTCCCTGTGCAGCTTCCTGTACGTGGACGCGCTCGCACGGTCGGGGAAGCTCGGTCCGGCCCGGTACGCCTTCGACAAAATGTTGACGTACGCGAACCATGCGGGTCTCTTCGCCGAGGAGATCGGCCCGACGGGAGAGCAGCTCGGGAATTTCCCGCAGGCCTTCACGCATCTGGCGCTGATCACCGCTGCCCTCTCCCTCGACCACCAGATGGACCGGGCGGGGCGGGTCGGCGCGTAGCGGATCGTGGGTCGATCGGCCCGTTGACAAGGGCCGGTCGGCATGGCGAAGGGACCTTCGGACCACGCGTGCCGGGCGCGTTCGCGAGAAGAATGCGACTCTGAGCGAAGGGGAGCGCCGCCCTTGACCTGACCCACAGTGGTGGTGAGCACCGTGACTGATCACGAGGGGCATCCGGTACCGGCCGAGCACCGCGTCGATCCGCTCGGGGACCCGTTTCTGCGGACGCGTTTCGCCCTGCCGACCAGGCCCGGGACGTTCCTGTCCCGTCCCCGGCTGACCAAGCACCTCGACCAGGCCCTGCGGACCCCGCTGACGATGGTCAACGGCGCCGCCGGAGCCGGGAAGACCTTGCTGGTCGCGGAATGGGCCGCGGAGCAGGCGCGGCCGCTCGCCTGGCTCACCGTCGAGGCGGAGGAGGAGCGGCCCGGGATGTTCTGGGCGTACTTCCTCCACGCGCTGAGCGCGTCCGGCAACCCGCTGTCCGAGCAGGTCGGCTGGCCTGCCGACGCGAACCATGTCAACCGCAGGGTGCTCTCGGCGATCGCGGAGGAGCTGGACGGGCGCAGCCCGGCCGTGACGGTCGTGCTCGACGAGTTCGACCGGGTCACCGTCCCCGAGGTCGCGGAGCAGCTGGACTTCGTGCTGCAGCACGCCGGGCGCGGGCTGCACCTGGTGGTCGTCACCCGCACCGAGCCGATGCTGTCGCTGCACCGCTACCGGGCGTCCGGCGTCCTCACGGAGATCCGCGGCGCCGAGCTGGCCTTCACGCCCGAGGAGGCCGCGGCCCTGCTGGAGCGGCACGGGCTGCGGCTTCCGGTGGACACGGCGCGCTCCATCGTGGACCGCACGCGCGGCTGGGCCGCCGGTCTGCGGCTGTGCGCCCTGGCCGCGCAGGAGAGCCCGGACCCGGAGACGTACCTCAAGGAGTTCGAGGTGGGCCGGAGCACCGTCGCCGACTTCCTGCTGGCCGAGGTGCTCAAGCGGCAGACCCCGCAGACCCAGGACCTGCTGCTGCGCGTCAGCGTGCTGGATCGTTTCTGCCCCGAGCTGGTGAACGCGCTGACCGGCCGGACCGACGCCGCGCGCATCCTGGGCGAGCTGTACCGCGAGAACGCGTTCGTCGAGCAGCTCGGGCACTCCTGGTACCGCCTGCACCCGCTCTTCGGGGAGATACTCCGGGCCCATCTGCGGGTGCGCTGCCCCAGTCTGGAGCCCGAGCTGCACCGGCGGGCCGCGCGGTGGCTGCGGCAGGCCGGCTCGCTGCCGGAGACGCTCAGCCACGGCGCCGCCGCGGGCGACTGGGAATTCACCGCGGGCGCGCTCGTCGACGACCTGGCGATCGGGCAGTTCTTCACCGGCCTGCGCTCCGACGACCTGACCCAGCTGTTCTCCCGGATGGGGCCCGAGGCGACCAGCCCCGCCACCGACCTCGTACGGGCGGCCTACGACCTCTCGCACAGCGACCTCGATCGCGGGATGGCCCATCTGCAGCAGGCCGAGGCACGGCTGGCCGGGGACGGGGGCGACCCGGCGGCGGCGCAGCTCAGCTGTGCCCTGCTGGAGGCGCTCGCCGCCCGTCTGACCGGCTCCCCCGCGCGCGCCGAACGGGCCGCCGAGACGGCCGACGAGGTGCAGCCGGAGGTCTCCGCGCACCTCCTGGACAAGCACCCCGAACTCCCCGCCCTGCTGCTGACCCATCTGGGCTCCACGCGGGTGTGGGCGGGACGGTTCGAGGACGCGCGCGCCCCGCTGTCCAAGGTCACCGGGCGGCCCGGCAGTGCCGCCACCGTGCTCGCCCGCGAGGAGTCGCTGGGCCACCTCGCGCTGATCGACTACCTCAACGGCTGGACGGGCCTGGCCGAGCACAAGGCCCTTGAGGCGGTGTCGGAGACGGAGCGGTTCAGCCTCTCCCGGCCGTCCGGCTCCGGGATCGGGCAGGTCGTGCTGGCCGCCGTGGCGGTGGACCGCAACGAGCTGCCCCGGGCGCAGGCACTCCTCGACGAGGCGGCCGAGCTCCCGGCCGCCCGACAGGACCCGGTGCTGGCCGCCCTGCGGGCCATCGTCACGGCCCGGTTCGAACTGGCCCGCGGCAATCCGCGCGCCGCGGTCGAGGCGGCCGGCCCGCACGTCGCCGCCGCCGAGGCCTCGCCTTGGGCGGACAGCCACGAGATGCTGGTGACGTCGGCGGCCCATCTGGCCGAGGGCCGGTCCGAGACCGCCGCCGAGGTGCTGGCCAGGCTGAGCGACGGACAGCCCGTGTGCGCCGTGGAGGCCGCCCGGATCCAGCTCGCCGCCGGCCACGCGGATGCCGCGATCGAGCTCCTCGACACCGTGCCCGGCGCGGAGCCGGCCGGTCCCGCGGTGACCGTCCGCGCGACGCTGGTGCGGGCCCAGGCCGAGTTCACCGCCGGGGACACCCCGGCCGCCCGCAGGATGATCGCGCAGGCGCTCCTCGACGCGCGCCACGACCTGCTGCGGCGCCCCTTCCTGGACGCGGGACGGTGGATCCGGCCGCTGCTGACCACTCCGCCGCTGAACCAGCTGGCGGCAGGGTGGCTCGCGCCCTCTCCGTCGCCGTCCGGCGCACCGAACGCGCTCGGGACCTCTCCATGGCCGATCGTCGTGGAGGAGCTGAGCGCCCGCGAGCGCGACGTCCTGGAGCGCCTGGCCCAGATGATGTCGACGCAGGAGATCGCCGCGGATCTCTTCGTGTCCGTGAACACGGTGAAGACGCACCTCAAGAGCCTGTACCGCAAGCTCGGGGTGAACCGCCGCAGCGACGCCGTGCACCGCGCGCGGGACATGCGGCTCCTGTGAGCGCGGGGGCCTCGCCCACGACGGGTGAGCCGCCGGTGTGCCGCCTCCGGTGCCATGGGAGTGACCGACCGCGAGGAGCCCGATGTCCGGAACCGACCAGCGAGCAGCGCGCACGCACGCGGCCGAACGACGGGCCCACGCGGACTACACCGGAGGCGTCTACGGCTCGATGCTCGCCGCGTCGGTGGTGATCGGCGCCGGCACCCTGGGGGACTTCCCGCGGTTGCAGCTCGTGCTGCTCCTGCTGCTCACCGGCGGGGTGTTCTGGATCGGGCACGTGCACGCCCAGCTCTTCGGGGCGCGGCTGGCGCAGCAGACGCTGGACCGCCGCACGGTGCTGCGGGTGTGCCGCGACGAGTGGCCCATCGTCAAGGCCGCCGTGCCTCCCGCGGTCGCGGTGGCCGTCAGCCCGCTGCTGGCGCTGGACGTGCAGGGCGCCGTCTGGCTGGCCCTCTCCGTCGCGGTGGCGGGGCAGGTGGGGTGGTCCGTCGCCGCGGCCCGGCGCGCCGGTGCCTCCTGGCGCCTCCTGACGACCACCGCCTTGGTCAACCTGGTGCTGGGCCTGCTGATCCTCTCCTTCAAGATCGTCCTGACGCACTGACCCGGGTCACACGTCCGGGGTGAGGCCAGGTGGTGCCTGCGGGCGGACGATCGCAGAACGGGGCGCAGTCCGCTTCCCCAGTCCCCGTGGGAGTAGAGCTCATGCGCTACGAGATCCGAGTCGACGGACACATGTCGGAGACGCTGGCCAAAGCTTTCCCGGAGCTCGAGCATGTGCTGATGTCCGGCCAGACGGTCCTGTACGGACCGGTCGTCGACGAGGCCCACCTGTACGGACTGCTGACGCGCTTCCAGTCGCTGGGCCTGCACGTCCTGGAGATGAGGCAGCTGCCGGAGTGACGGGGCAGCTGCCTCGGGTGATGTGCCGCGGACGCTCACAGGTCGTGCACGGTGACCCTGCCGGAACGGGACGCGGCGGCGAGCGCCTCGAAGTCGCGCTCGTTCAGATCGGCGTAGGACTGCGCGAACTCGGTCAGCGCGCGGTCGAAGCGGTCGCTGCCGCCGAGGTAGGCGGCGATGGCGATCGGGTCGCCGGAGCGGGCGTGGGCCCGGGCCAGGGAGGCGCCGCACAGCCGGGCGAAGAGGTTCAGCATCTCCGGCCCCATGGTCTCCGGGCGGGCGATGCCCTTCCAGTCGCGCAGCTGCCGTACGTAGAAGTCACGCTCGTTGCCGTCCATGCCCAGCACGTGGGTCCAGCCCAGGAAGATGTCGCTGGTGGTCTGGATCAGCCGCTGTCCGGTGACGACGCGGCGGCCCTGGTTGTCGTAGCGGTCGCCGCCGGTCTGGGCGGACAGCACCGACTCCTGGGCCTCCTTGGCCTGCAGCAGCAGCGGGTCCTCGTCGTCCCTGCCGCGCAGGAGCACGATCCAGCAGCGGGTGCCGACGCTGCCGACGCCCACCACCTTCCGGGCCATGTCGACCACGTGGTAGTGACGCAGCAGATGCCGGCGCTCGGACGACAGGGTCGGCGCGTATCCCTCCAGGACCGACTGCAGCGCCTTCTCCTCCTCCGCGGAACCCGACATCAGGTCGCTGAGCGGAGTGATCAGCGGCGGGTCCGGGGTGATGCGCCGGCCCTCGGCCGTGACGCGGGTGAGCTTCTCGAACGCCTGCATGCCGGTACGGGTGCGGGCCTGTGCCGTGGCACGGGCGGTGCGGCGCTTGGTCTCCTTGTCCATCGAGGAGGCCATCAGCTCGCGCAGCGAGTCGACGTCGTCCTGGGCGTACCAGATGTCCAGGGTGCGCATTCCGGCGAACTCGTGCATCCGCTCCCGGTAGGCCCGTACGCAGGTGCGTACGGCGGTGTTCTGCTCCTTGACGGAGAAGCCGTTCGCCCGGCACGCGATCGCGAAGCTGGTCGTCAGCCGCTTGACGTCCCACTCGAACGGGCCGGGCAGGGTCTCGTCGAAGTCGTTGATGTCGAAGACGAGATGCCGTTCCGGCGAGGCGAGCAGCCGGAAGTTGAGCAGGTGCGCGTCCCCGCAAAGCTGCACCCGCAGCCCGGAGTTGGGGGTGGGACCGAGATCGGCGGCCATGATCGCCGCGGCGCCGCGGTAGAAGCGGAACGGCGACTCGAGCATGCGGCTGTAGCGGATGGGCACGAGTTCGGCCACCCGGGTCGCCGACTGACGCCCAATCACCTCGATCGGGTCGAACCGGTCCTGGCCGGCCTCGAACCACCCGTGACACGAACGGGACGCACGGGACCGTGCGTTGCGGCCGATCGCCACACGCTCGGCGGGCGACAGGGCCGCGGTGAAGGAGTTCGGTGCGGTCATGGCTCAACCTCCTGGTCCGGTGCGGCAGTGGCCTGGAGATCGCTCATCCCGCCCCGTACTTCGCAACGTCTCCGGTTACAGCCCAGCCGTACGGCGGTGCAGGCGGATCACCCGGGACGGGTGACCCCGCCACCCGTGCCGCGAGGGACGCTGGCCTCCTGAGGTCCTCCGCCCACCGCCCCGCCGGCGGTCCGGATCCGAACCGCTCGTCAAGCGAGGAGGAGCCATGACCATTCCCCGTGGTCCGGCACCGCGTACCGGCCCGGAGCAGAGCCCCGACGGTGTGGGCGCCGGCCGGGCGCCCGGGCAGGCCGACGGTGCCGCGAAGGCGCTGGAGCAGCTCGGGCGCTCCTGGACCTGGGTGCTGGCCTCCGCGATCATGACGCTCGTACCGGGAATCCTGGTCCTGGTCTGGCCGGACGAGACCCTGCATGTGCTGGCCGTGCTGATCGGCCTGTACCTGCTCGTGAACGGGGCGTTCCGGTTCGTGGCGGTGTTCGCCGGCAACGGGCTCGTCGAACGCATCGTCTCGCTGGCGATGTCCATCCTGTACGTGCTGGCCGGCGTGCTGTGCCTGCGTAACCCGCTCCAGACCATCGCGGCGGTCTCGCTGATCGTCGGTGTGGTCTGGCTGGTGACCGGGATCCTCACCCTCTACACGGCGATCGCCGCCGAGGACATGCCGCACCGTGGCTTCGTGCTGGGGGCCGCCGTGATCGGCATCGTCGCGGGGATCGTCGTCCTGGCCATGCCGACCGAGTCGGCCCGCGCGCTGACCCGGCTGCTCGGGCTCTGGCTGGTGCTGCTCGGCACGGCCGAGATGGTGCTCGCCTTCGCCTGGCGGGCCGCCCTGCGCAGGTCGGGTCTCAAGGGCGGTACCGGCCCCTCCGTGACCGACGGCGCGACATCCCTCGGCGGCTGACCGAGGCCTCTCCCGGGGGGCGGGATACGACGTGGGAGACCAGATGAATCCCCCTTCGACCTCTGTGACGCCGGATTCCGGCGCGACCTCCGACGCCGCGCACGTGATGTCCGCCGCGGAACACGAGGAGTACGTGCGGCTCAGGAGCGCGGCCAAGGTACGCCACCGCAAGGCCCGCCGCGCGGGCGCCGTCGTCCTGCTGGTGCTGACGCTGGTGCTCGCCCCGCTCGCGCTCGTCGCCGCCTGGGTGCACGACGAGGTCGCCGACACCGGCCGGTACGTGCAGACGGTCAGGCCGCTCGCCTCGGAGCCGGCCGTGCAGAAGGTCCTCGTCGACCGGCTCACCGACCGGGTCGTGGCCAACATCGACGTCTCGGCGGTGACGAACGCGATCACCGACACGCTGAAGAAGAACGGCGCTCCCCCGCGCGTGGTGCAGGGCTCCGAGTCCCTCAACGGCCCGCTGCGGTCCGCGGTGCGCACCGTCGTGCAGCGCAACGTGAACCGCGTGATCACCAGCGACGTGTTCCAGGAGGCGTGGGTGGGGGCCAACCGGCGGGCGCACGCCGCCGTGGTGAACATGCTCACCGGATCACGCTCGGGTGCGCTGCAGGCCAACGGCGACACCATCCAGCTCGACGTCGGGACCGTCGTCGACCAGGTCCGCCAGCGCCTCGTCGACGCGGGCTTCCAGAAGGCCTCCGCCATCCCGAACGTCGACCGGAGCATCACGCTGTTCAAGACGCAGCAGCTGCACAAGGCGCAGGACGGCATGCGGCTGCTGGACATCGTCGGCACCTGGCTGCCCATCCTGACGCTGGCCTTCGCGGCCCTCACCGTGTGGACCGCGCCGAACCACCGGCTGATGGTGATCATCGTCGGCATCGGCGTCGCCGTGATGGCCGTGCTGCTGCTGGTCGCCCTGGCCCTGGCCCGACGGGTCTATCTCGACTCCGTCCCCTCGGCCACCCTGCCACCCGACGCCGCGGCGGTGATCTTCGACACCTTCATCCGCTTCCTGCGCTCCAGTACCCGCACGCTGCTCGTCGTCTCCCTGCTCGCGGCCCTCACCGCCTACCTCTACGGCCCCGGCCGGGTCGCCAAGGGTGTGCGGAGCCTGTCCGGGCGCGGTGCCGCGGCCGCCGGACAAGGGCTGCGCCGCGTCGGGATGAACACCGGCCTCACGGGCCGCTGGCTGGCCGCCCACCAGTCCTGGACCGTCGGCGTCACCATCGGCGCGGGCGCCCTGGCCCTCGTCCTGTGGAACCGGCCCACCGTGGGCGCGGTGGTGCTCGTCCTCGTCCTGGTCCTGGTCGCACTGGCGATCGCCGCCGTGCTCTCGGCCGCGGGTCCCGGCCGCGACGCCGACGAACCGGGGCACGCGGTCACGTGAGCCATGGCCAAGGACACCGCACCGGCCACCCGCAGGGACCGCGCGGTCCAGGCGGCGGCGCAATTCAGGGCCGGCCCACTGGGCCGGCTCCTGCCCCGGCTGGCCGCGCTCAACCTCGTGGAAGGAGCCATGCGGCTGGCCGCGCAGGCCTTCCTGGCGGCGCTCCCACTGCTGATGACCGTGGCAGCGTTCGCGCCCCCGAGCGTGCAGCGCCTGCTGGCCGACTCCCTGAGCTCGGTCCTGGGCGTACACGGCGACACGCTCGACGAGGTGAGACGCACCTACAAGGCCGGCGACTCGGCGCGGCAGTCCGTCGGTGTCCTGGGCGCGCTGCTGACCCTCGCGTCGGCGACCGCGTTCAGCCGGGCCCTCCAGGCGGTGTGCGAGCGCTGCTGGCACCTGCCCCGGGCGCCGTTGCGGGCGGCGGTCTGGCGCTGGCTCATCTGGCTCGTGGTGTGGCTGGCCTTCATGCTCGTCCAGGCGCCTCTGCGCCGCGGCTTCGGCATCGGCCCCGCGACCGGCCTCGCGCTGTCCCTGGTGGGGGCCGTCCTGCTGTGGTGGTGGTCCCAGCACCTGCTGCTGGGCGGCCGGATCGGCTGGCTGGACCTGCTGCCGGGGGCGGTCCTGGCGGGCGTGGGCACGATCACGCTGAGCTCGGCCGGCCATCTGGTGCTCTCCAACGCCATGCAGCGCAGCCTCGCCGAGTTCGGGCCGCTCGGACCGGTCTTCACGCTCCTTTCCTGGCTGATCAGCATCTTCCTCGTCGCCATCTCGGGCATGGCGCTGGGCGAGGCCGTCGCGACCAGCTCCTGGTACCGGCACGTCGTGGCCCTCCTCGGCCCGCCGAAGGCCGGGGGGTGACCGGGGCCGGCGGTCGCTCACCCGTGCCGGGTGAGGCCGCGCGCGGCTTGCCGTGCGCACGCTGAGAAGCGCAGAAGCAGGTCGCCGGGCGCATGCCCGGGACGGAGGGAGAGACATGAGCACGCCCACGTACCTCGCGTACGACTATCCGATGCTGAGCATCTTCTGGTCCATGCTGGTGTTCTTCCTGTGGATCATGTGGTTCATCCTGCTCTTCCGGATCATCGTCGACATCTTCCGCGACGACGCCATGAGCGGCTGGGGCAAGGCCGGCTGGCTGGCCTTCGTGATCCTCCTGCCCTTCCTGGGCGTGTTCGTCTACGTGATCGCACGCGGCAAGAACATGGGGCGCCGGGAGATCGCGGAGCACCAGGCTCAGCAGCACGCGTTCGACTCCTACGTCCGCGAGACGGCCAAGGGCGCCGCCGCGACCAGCAGCGCCGACGAGCTCGCCAAGCTGTCCGAGATCCGCGCCCGCGGCGACATCACCGACGAGGAGTTCGCGAGGGCGAAGGACCTGGTCCTCAGTGGCCACGGCAGCGGGACCCGTCCCGACGCGGCCACCACGTCCGGGCACTGAGCACGCCGGGCCGAACGAAACGAGGTATTGAGGATGACCGCCACACACCCCACACAGCCCACGCAGAGGGATTCGGCGAAGCAGCAGTGGGCCTCCGGCCTGGTGACCTTCGGCGCCGTCATGCTGACGATCGCCGGCCTGCTCGGCATCTTCCGCGGCATCATGGCGATCGCCGAGGACGACGTCTTCGTCACCACGCGCAACTACGTCTTCCAGTTCGACCTGACCAGCTGGGGCTGGATCCATCTCGTCCTGGGCGTCATCGCCGTGGGCGTCAGCTTCGGGCTGTTCACGGCGGCCACGTGGGCGCGCGTCTCCGGCGTGGCGATCGCAGGACTGATCATCATCGCCAACTTCCTTTCGCTGCCGTACTACCCGGTCTGGTCCGTCGTGATGATCGCCTTCTCGGGCTTCATCATCTGGGCCCTGTGCGTGGTCAAGCGGGACGAGTACTAGTCGTCCCGGCGTCCGCCCGCTCGCGGGAACGGCGGGACGGGGGGCCCGTCGGGGGAGCGAGGGGGATGGGAGACCGCCGCCACGGCGGGGGTACGAGCGGAACGCCGACGGCGGCCGGGGTACAGGGCCCGCACGAC
>NZ_JBHVGU010000008.1:0-88329 GCF_042800575.1 Streptomyces sp. NPDC057616 | reverse complement strand
GGGGGGGGAGGAGGGAAAGGGGGGGGGGGGGGGGGGGAGGGGGCGAAGGGGGGGTGCGGTTGGTGGGTCCCCGCCTCGTTCCCGTCAGTCGGTCCGGCACAGTGCCGTCGTCAGGGCCTGCCTGAGGAGGTGGGTCGCCTCGGCTGCGTCCGCGGGGCCGCCGGGCCGCCGCCAGGCGACGTAGCCGTCGGGGCGGACCAGCAGGACGCCTTCCTCCTCGATCTCCGCCCGCCGGCTCCACTCCCCGTACGCGTCGTGGGCGTCGCGGTCGACGACGACCGCGCGCAGGCCGACGCCGAGTTCGGTGGCCAACTCCTCGGCGGCGTCGGCCCATCGGGATCCGGCGAGGCCGGTGACGACGGAGAAGGCGCCCTTGCCGACGAGGTCCAGTGTCGAGATCCGTTTGCCGTGGGGGTCGACGAGCCAGGCGTGCGGGAGCTTCGCGCCGGGGCGGGAGGTCGGGCGGCCGAAGAGCTCGTCGTCGCGGGTGATCGTCTCGGCGGTGCCGTCGGGGATGACGGCGGCCGACTCGTAGCGCTGGTTGTGCTCGACGCCGTGGGCGTTGAACTCGTAGTGCTTCAGCTCGATCGCCTCGCGGACGGCGCGGCGCTTCTTCGCCCCCTCCGCGTCCGGCTGCCGCACCGCGTGCAGGGCCTTGGCGATCCCCTCCTCGTCGCCGCCCACCACGCCGATGGCCTCGAAGAGGGGCAGGAACTGGTCGCGGGAGAGGTTCGCCCGCTCCACGATCTGCCGTGCGACGGGGGCCCGTTCGTCGGTGTAGGTGTCCAGCAGCCCGGGCCCGGCCTGCCCGTTCACGACGGCCGCCAGCTTCCAGGCCAGGTTGAACGCGTCCTGGACGGAGGTGTTGGAACCGAGCCCGTTGGACGGCGGGTGGCGGTGGACGGCGTCCCCGGCGCAGAAGACGCGGCCGTCGTGCAACCGGGTCGCGTAGGCGTGGTTGACGGTCCACAGCGAGGCGCTGTCGATCTCGACGTCGAGGGTGTCGTCGCCGACGAGGTCGCGGACGATCGCGGTCGCCGCCTCGTCGGTGACCTGCGGCGCGGGCCCGTCGATGTCGTAGCCCCACACGATGAGCCACTCGTTCCACGGCCGGACCATGCGCAGCAGGCCCATGCCGATGCCGCCGACGTCGGCGCCCGGGCGCATGATCCAGTACAGGACGCTGGGCCGGTGCTCCACGTACCGCGCGAGATCGGCCCTGAAGACGATGTTCATACTGCCCGCCTTGCCCATCCGCCCTTCCATGGGCAGCCCGAGCCGGTCCGCGACGAGGCTGCGGCCACCGTCGGCGCCGATCAAGTAGCGGGCGCGCACGGTGTGTTCGTGTCCGCTGGGCCGGTCACGCAGGTGCGCGGTCACGCCGTCCGCGTCCTGCTCGAAGTCGACGAGTTCCGTGTTCAGCCGCACCACGGCGCCCCGTTCGGCCGCCTTGGACAGGAGGATCGGCTCCAGGTAGGTCTGCGGGAGGTCGATCATTCCGCACGGGCTCTGTGCCGCGTACTCGGTCAGGCTCTCGTCGCCGGTGCCCCAGGTGCGGATGCGGCCGATCTCCTCCCCCAGCAGCGCCGTGGCGAAGACGGTGTCGCCCATCAGCCGGCTCGGTGTCCCCTTCTCCAGGGCGAGTTGCTCGATGCCGAGGTCCCTGAAGACCTCCATGGCCCGCTGGTTGGTGATGTGGGCGCGCGGAGTGTCCGCGAGCCAGCCGTACTTGGTGACCAGTTGGGTCCGCACACCGTAGGTGGCCAGCAGCAGGGCCGCGGTGCCGCCCGCGGGTCCGCTGCCCACGACCAGGACGTCGGTGTCGTGGTTCCGGGGAGTGTTCATGCCGTCTCCGTGGAGCTCGTCCGGGCGCGTTCGGCACCCGAGGGGGCGATGCGGAAGGTGAAGTCGAGCAGGCACCACTCGCCGTCGACCGGCCGGCCGTCGGGGGTCGGGCCGGTGTGCGGGGTGAAGTCGGTGACCAGGTCGTCCTTGACCCCGAAGACCGTGTCGCGCTGCCCCGGGGCGCCGTCGAGATAGGCGCCGCCCCGTACGAACAGCTGGGTGATCAGCGGCTGGTGGCCGGGGGCGTTGATCAGGAAGTGCACGTGCGGGGCGCGGTAGGGGTGGCGGCCCACGGCGGCGAGCATTCTGCCGACCGGGCCGTCGTCCGGGATCGGATACGCGGACGGCAGGATCGACCAGAACGTGAACCGTCCGTCCGCGCCGGTGGTGAACCGGGCGCGCAGCACCGGCCCGTCCAGGTCCGGGAGTTGGACGTCGTAGAAGCCGTCCTCGTTGGACTGCCACACGTCCACGACGGCACCGGCGACCGGTGTGCCCCCGGGGTCTGTGACCTTGATGTCAGCCCACATCGGCGTCCCCGTGAGGCCGCCCGCTATGTCGGTGCCGTGCTCGGCGGCGGGTGGCCCGGCCACGTAGAAGGGGCCGAGGATGGCGGACGAAGTGGTCTCGGGCGTACGGGAGTTGGTGAGGGCGTCGACCACGCTGGATACGCCGAGCGTGTCGGACAGGAGGATGAACTCCTGCCGGGTCTCCGTGGTGATGTGGCCGGCCTGGGTGAGGAAGTCGATGGCACGCTGCCACTCCTGAGCCGTGAGGTCGTTGCGGACGGCGTAGCCGTGCAGGGTGCGCACGAGGTCGGTGAGCAGGTGTCGCAGGCGGGAGTCGGTGCAGCCGTCGAAGCTCGCCACCACCTCGTCGGTGAGCGGGCGCAGGTCGGGGGCGGAACCGGCGGCGGGCCGCGGGCGGCCTCCCCGCCAGGCTTCGCTCAGCAGGTCCGCGAGGCCGGTGCGGGTGAGTTCGCGCGGGTTCGGGTACGGCTGCGCGACGGCGAGGTCCACCGCACGCTCCAAGTCGGCCTCCGCGAGGCCGAGTTCACCGAGGGACGTGGGACCGCCGACCCTCCGCACCAGGTCGTGGACGCCGGACGGGGCGTCGGGCACCCCCAGGGCGCGGGCCACACGTGCCATGGCCTCCGCAGCGGCGGGGGCGTTGTGGGCCATGGCGTGCGGGAGGACCACGGTGTGGGTCTCGGCGTGCGGGAGCCCGAAGGCGCCGCCCAGTGTGTGGCAGAGCTTGTGGTGCAGCCCCATGCGGACGCTGCCCAGGCAGCTGCCCGCCAGCCAGGCCGCCTGGAGCAGGTCCGCCCGCGCCTCCGCGTCGGCCGGGTCATCGTGCAGGGCGGGAAGGGCCCGGCCGATCGCCGCGACCGCCTCCAGGGCGAGGGCGTCGGTGACGGGAGTGGCGTCCGGGCCGTAGAGGGCCTCCACGGCGTGGGCCAGTGCGTTGATGCCGCTGGTCACCGAGAAGGGGACCGGCAGACCGAGGGTGAGGTCCACGTCGTACACGACCGTCTCCGGCAGGATGCCGGGCGCGGTCCGGGTGATCTTACGGCCGTCCACGGTCTCGCCGAGCACCGGCGTGACCTCGGAACCGGCGTAGGTGGTCGGCAGGACGACCTGCGGCAGATCCGTGCGGACCGCCAGCGCCTTGGCGAGGCCGGTCGTCGAGCCGCCGCCGATCGCCACCAGGCAGTCCGCCCGCCGCTCGCGCAGCAGGCCGAGGGCCTGCTCGGTCACCTCGACGGGGGTGTGCATGACCGCGCCGTCGAACTCCGCCGCGAGCAGGTCGCCCAGGACCTCGCGGAGGCGTTCGACGTCCTTGCGCAGCGCCGGTGATCCGCCGGACAGCAGCAGCACCCGGGCTCCGCCGAGCCGCACCACCTCGTCCCGCACCCGCTCGATGGTGCCCGCGCCGAAGATCACCCTGCTCGGGCCGGTCGTCTGTACGAAACTCCGCATGAAGCCGCTCTCCAGGGTGTGCCGTGTGGGGGTCGTGGCGTTTGCCGCAGTATTCGGCCCCGGGCACGGATCCCTCCTGCACAATCACGGCGCCCCTCTGCACGAAAAGCGCGTGGGGCTGCGCGGCATGTGACGGGCGGGAGGTTGCGCCACATGTGGCGGGGGGGCAGCGCCGCGTGTAGCGGGGAGGGGCAGCGCCGCGTGTAGCGGCCGTGCGGCCGCGCTGAGCGCACGCGGAGGGCGAACGCCGCGCTGCGCCGCACGCGGAGCGCCGTCAGCCGCGGGCGTCGAACGTGCGGGTCTACCAGCGGCGCCATGCCCCACCCGGAGGCCGACCGGCCGCGCTGAGCGCACGCCGAGGGTGATCGGCAGGGCCGCGCACACGCGGAGGGCCATCAGCCGCACTGCGCAGAACGAGCAGGTCTACCGGCCGCGTCTCACCACCCGGAGGCCGACGGGCCGCACCACACGTTGCGGACGTCCAGCCGCGCCATGCCCGTCCCGGAAGGCGGCCGGCTGCGCCGCATGGGGCGGGTATGAGACCGCGTCGTCGCGACCCGGGGGCCGACCGGCCTCGCCGCATGGGGCGGGCGTCTGACCGCGTCGCACCCCCACCCGGCGGCCGACCGTGCCACACGTTGCGGGCGTGGAGCCGGCGCCGTCTCCCACCCGGAGGGTTCCGGCGCCGGCGCTTGCCCGGCGGTCCGCGGTGCGGGGAGACTGGGCGTGGCGCGAAGGAGGGCCGCATGAGCGAGATGGGGCTCGGTGACACGCACGGCATCCTCGCCCTGCCGGGCGTGCGTCCCCTCCGCAGCAGCGCCGGACTGGGCTGGGACCGCCTGTACGTGTCCACCCAGCGGGAACTCCCCTACCGCGAGGCGTTCCAGGGGGCCGGCAGCCACCTGCTGATCCTGCACCTGGACGGCCCCGTCACCGTGCGCCGGGGACGCCGCGGGCTGACCTCGGCCCGGCAGGTGCCTCCAGGCGGCCTGTTCCTGCACCCGGCGGCCACGGAGCTGGACGTGGAGCTCGGCGGGCACCTCAACACGGTGCATGTCTACCTGGCGGACGCCGCGCTCCAGGCCTCGGCGGACGAGGGACGGCCCGTCCGGCTCAAGGAGGAGTTCGGCACCACGGACCCGCTGCTGGAGCAGCTCGTCCTGTCCCTCGACGGCGTCGTACGCCGCTGGGAGCCCAGCGGCGCCACCTACACCGACCAGCTCGCCCTGATGATCGCGGCACAACTCGCCCGCCGGCACAGCGTCCGCCGCCGCGGCACCGAGCCGCCGGCCCCGCAGGCGGGGCTCACCGACCGGCAGTTCGCGGCCGTCCGGGAACTGCTCGCCGTCCGCCTCTCGGAACCGTTGTCGCTGGAGGACCTGGCCGCGGTGACCGGTCTGAGCGTCAGCCAGTTCGCCCGGCAGTTCAAGGCCCGCACGGGGTCTCCCCCGCACCGCTACCTCGTCCGGCTACGGGTGGAGCAGGCCGCCCGCCTGCTGCGTGCGGGCACCATGCCCATCGCCCAGGTCGCGGCCGCCTGCGGCTTCTCGCACCAGGAGCATCTGACCCGCGTCCTGCGCTCCCACCTCGGTACGACACCCGCGGCGCTGCGCCGCGAGGGCTGACCCGGTCGCGGTGCGAGTGCCGCGCGGCGGTCCACCGATTCCTTTGACGATCCCGCCGGTCTGTATGGACGAAGGCTTCGCGGCCGAGCACGGGCGGACACCGCCGAGCACGGGCGGACACCGCCGCACGACGACGGACCCCGCGGAGCGAGACCACGCATGATGTCGAGGAGACCGTCATGACCAGTGACAACACAGGGAGCGAGGACGACCGCGCGGTACGCGCGGTGCTGGACTCGATCTACGCGGCCTGGGCCGACAACGACGCGGACGCCTTCGCCGCGCCCTACGCCGAGACCGCCACCGCCGTCCTGCCCGGCGCCTACCTGCCCGGCAGGAAGGCGATCAGGGACACGATGGCGAGCCTCTTCGCCGGTGAGCTGAAGGGCTCGTCCGCCCGGCACGAGGTGCAGGACGTCCGGTTCGCCGGCGCCGACACGGCCGTGGTGATCAGCAAGGGGGCGATCCTCCTGGCCGGTCAGACCACACCCGACCCCGCGAACCGCGCCCTCGAGACATGGGTGCTGGCCCGGCACGGCCGTGACTGGCGGGTGCAGGCGTTCCACAACTGCCCAGAGCGGGCCGCCGTCGCGGACGGGGAGGCGTGATCATGGCCGGCAAGGAGGCGGACGCGGTCCGCAGGCACTGGACGGCGGCGCGCCGCGCCATGGTGGAGCCGGACGCCGAGCCGCTCGACGACGAGGCCTGGGGCGATCTCACGGCCGAACCGCGGGGGGTCGACTACGTCGAGACCGAGGCGGACGGCGTGCCCGCGATGTGGGTCACGCCGAAGGGCGGCGCGAACGACCCGGTGCTGCTCTGCATGCACGGAGGCGGATACCTCAGCGGTTCGATCTACACCCACCGCAAGATGTTCGGCCACCTGGCCAAGGCGACCGGCGCCCGCGCGCTCGTCTTCGGCTACCGGCTCGCCCCGGCGCACACCCACCCCGCCCAGGTGGACGACGCGACCACCGTGTACCGGTGGTTGCTGGAGCAGGGGCTGCGCGCCCACCGGATCGCCTTCACGGGCGACTCCGCCGGAGGCGGCCTCTGCCTCGCGACCCAACTGCGGGCACGGCAGCAGGGGTTGCCCCTACCGGCCGCGTCGCTCCTGATGTCCCCATGGGTGGACCTGGAGGCGGACGGCGAGTCGTACGCCACCAACCGGGACCGGGATCCCTTCTTCCTCCGGGAGTCGGTACGACAGTTCGCGGGCATCTTCCTGGGCCCGGACGGCGACCCGCGCGATCCGCTGGCCGGCCCGGTCCACGCCGACCTGTCCGGGCTCGGGCCGATCTACATCCAGGTGGGCGGGGACGAGACGCTGCTCGACGACGGGCGGCGCCTGGACGAGTGCGCCCGCAAGGCCGGCGTCGACGTACAACTCGACGTGTTTCCCGGCATGTTGCACACCTTCCAGATGGCCGCGGGCCGGGCGCCGGAGGCGGACGACGCCGTCCGGCGGATGGCCGCGTGGGTACGGCCCAAGCTCGGCCTGCGGCCCGCGACCGGACCTGGCACCTTGACCGGACCTGGCACCTTGACCGGCCCCGGCACCGCCCCCGACTGAACGGAGCGACCATGACGGGCAGGACAGGCGGCCCGGTGGCCGACGCGGACGAATTCACCCGCCGCACCGAGCCGTTGCGACGCGAACTGCTGGCGCACTGCTACCGCATGCTGGGCTCGGCGGACGAGGCCGAGGACCTGGTGCAGGAGACCTATCTGCGGGCCTGGCGGGCCTACGGCGGCTTCGAGGGCCGCTCGTCCCTGCGGGTGTGGCTGTACCGCATCGCCACCAACGCCTGCCTGAACGCGCTCGATCACCGTGGCCGCCGTGCCCTGCCGTCCGGCCTGGGCGCTCCCACTTCCGACGTCGGGACCCGGCCCGAGCCCGCGGGTCCCGACGTCGACTGGGTGCAGCCCGTGCCGGACGTACTGGTCGGCGCGCAGTCGGCCGACCCCGCCGCGATCGTCACGAGCCGCGAGAGCCTGCGGCTCGCGCTCGTGGCGGGGCTGCAGTACCTGCCCCCGCGGCAGCGCGCCGTGCTCCTGCTGCGTGAGGTGCTGGCCTTCCCCGCCGCCGAGGTCGCCGCCATGCTCGGCACCACCACCCCGGCGGTCAAGAGCACGCTGCAGCGGGCCCGCGCCCGGCTGCACGAGGTGGCACCGCGGCCGGAGCACGTCGTCGAACCCACCGACCCCCAGGCCGTGAGCCTGCTGGAGAAGTACGTCGCCGGCTTCCAGAACGCCGACACCGAAGCCCTGGAACAGGCGCTGCGCGCGGATGCGGCCATCGAGATGGTCGGCACCCGCACATGGTTCTCCGGCAGGAAGACCTGTCTGGCCTATCTCGCGCGCGTCATCGGCTCCCCCGGCGACTGGCGCATGATCCCGGTCTCCGCCAACGGCCAGCCCGCCGCAGCCGCCTACCACCGCTCCCCTGACGGGAGTTACCGCGCCTTCGGGCTCGGCGTCCTCACGGTGACCACCACCGGCATCAGCCACATCCACGTCTTCGCGGGCGGTTCCGACCTACTGGCGAGGTTCGATACCGGAGTTCACGTAGATGAACATAGCTCACGTGGGTGTACGTAATCCGCCAACGTGTGCAACGCTCATCCAACTCCGCTCTCCCCGCGTCCAGTTGGAGGTCCAGCCATGACCCTTTCCCGGCGTACGGTGCTGTCCACGGCGGCCGGTGCCGCAGCCGCCTGCGTGACCGCGGCACCGGCCGCGGAAGCGGTCGAGGGCGGGACGTCCGCGGCGACCCTGCGCACGCTCGGCGCGGCCGCCGACTACGCCGTCGAGAAGGTCCGTTCCGTGGCGCCGGGGGTGACCGGGTTCCCCGTCGGGACGAAGTTCGAGAAGTGGACGTACTCCCAGAACGGCGACTGGGTCGGCGGGTTCTGGCCGGGGACGCTGTGGATGGCGTACCTGCGCAGCAAGGACGAGGTGTTCCGCACCTGGGCCCTGGCTTCCGCTCAGAAACTGGCCCCCCGTCAGAACGACACCGGCACACACGACTTGGGGTTCCTGTTCTATCCGTCATGGGTCACCGCCTGGCGGCTGACGGGCGACGACGCGTGGCGGGCGGGCGCGGTGCGGGCCGCGGACTCCCTCATCCAGCGCTACAACCCGCGCGGGCACTTCATCCGTGCCTGGGGCGCGCTGAGCGACCCGGCGAACGCGGGCCGGGTCATCATGGACACCATCATGAATCTCGACCTGCTGGCGTTCGCGAGCCGTCAGACCGGTGACACCAAGTACCTGGACATCGCGGTCGAGCACGCGAAGACCGCGCGGAAGGTCTTTCCCCGCGCCGACGGGTCCACGCCGCACGTCTACGACTTCGACCCGGACAGCGGCGCCCCCATCGGCCCCAACACCGTGCAGGGGTACAGCCCGTCCTCCTGCTGGTCCCGTGGACAGGCCTGGGGCGTCTACGGATTCACCACCATGTACCGGCGGACGGGGAACAAGGAGTTCCTGGCCACCGCCGGCAGACTCGCGGACTTCGCGGTGGGCGCCCTGAGCCCGGACCACGTTCCCGTCTGGGACTACCGCGCGCCGCAGCAGCCGTACGACGTCAAGGACGCGTCCGCCGGTGCCGTCATGGCGTGCGGACTGCTCGACCTGGCTGCCGCCACCGGGCGGCAGGCCTATCGCGACGTGGCGCTGCGCATGCTCACCGCGCTGTCGACGACCTGCCTGACGAGGAACTCGGCGCGCGCGGACGCGGTGGTCGCCCGCTGCACCCGCAACCGTCCGGCCGAGGACGGCGTCGAGATCTCCCTCCCCTACGCCGACTACTACCTGATGGAAGGCATCCTGCGCGTCCTCCAGCCGCGGGACGTCGACCGGGCGGTCGATCTGTCGAGCGTCTGAACTCCGCAGCAACGCCAAGGCCCTTGGCCGGCCAGCGGGTGTGGCCGGCCAAGGGCTCCTTGACGGTGGACGGGGCCGGCGTCAGCCGTCGTTCTCCGGCGACGGGAGGTAGGCACCCGGTACGTCGTCGGGTGCGTAGACCTTGCTGTCACCGGGGTACGGCTTGGTCCAGTTGTGCGTCTCGTACCAGGTGAGGCGGTTCATCTGCGCCGGGTTGGCGTAGTCGGGCACGGCGTGGGGGCCGGTGAGCCGCTGGTGCGACTCCCACGTCTTCCACTGCGCAGCGAGCTTCTGCTTGTCCGCCGGCACCTTCGCCGCCGTCGGCGCGGGTGCCGCCTTGGCGTCCTGCGGGGCCGGGGTGTCCGCGCCGCAGGGAGGCAGGGTGCTCAAACCGTCGGTCAGCGAGGTGCGGTTGGCCTGCGCCGTGAACGGGGTGCCGTCCGGCTTCCGGCTGAACGCCCCGTACATCGGGGTCGCCGCGCTGTCCTTCTGGTTCATCGGGTGGATCCCGAGGATCTGCTCGACGGTGCGGATCATCGTGATCTGCGAGTAGTAGTGGTTGTCGACCTTGCCGTGCTGGGACCAGGGGCTGATGATCTGGACCGGCGCACGGTGGCCGTCGACGTGGTCGAGGCCGGCCTGCGAGTCGTCCTCGACGACGAAGATCGCCGAGTCCTTCCAGTACTTGCTGTGCGAGATCTCGTCGACCATCCTGCCCACCGCGAGGTCGTTGTCCGCGACCTCGGCGGCGGGGCTCGGCGGGCCGCCGGTGTGGTCGTTGGAGAACCAGAACATGTTCAGGTTCGCCGGACCGTTCTTCTCGAAGTCCTGCTTCCAGATCTGGTACTTGTAGACGTCCGGCACGTCGAGGTCGAACAGCGGGAAGCCGGGCACCGACACCTTGTTCAGCGACGGGATCGCCGAACCGGTCTGGATCGGGTACGCCGTCTTCGCCCCGGTCGACTCCATGGTCTTGGCGTCGCAGTACAGGTTCTGCCACGTCGCCCCGGCCGGCTTGCTCTCGACCGACTGGAACTCGCCGTAGTCCTTCACGGACTTGCCGGCCGCCTGCGCGCCGGACCAGATGAAGCCGCTCTTCTGGTGGCCGAGGACGTCGTTCTCGGTGTCGTAGCTGCGCGTGTACTCGCCGGCCGACGACTCGGTGTACTCCGGGTTGTCGGACTGCATCAGCCAGTTGTGGCCCTCGGCGGAGTTCGTGCCGATGTCGTAGAAGTTGTCGTAGAGCCCGAACTGCTTGGCCAGGGCGTGCTGGTTGGGCGTCACGTTCTCGCCGAACTGCGTGAACGTCGGGTCGCCGTCGCCCTGCGGCATGTCGCCGAAGACCTGGTCGTAGGTCCGGTTCTCCTTGACGAGCAGGAAGACGTGCTTGATCGTCGAGGGGTCGCCGAGCCGCACCGGGACGGGCACGGGCTTGGCATGGCTCCTGCCCTTGGACGTCGTGACCGAGCCGGGCGTCCAGCCGTTCTGCTTGAAGACCTTGGCCGTCTGGGACCGGACGGTGCGGTCGTCGGGCAGCGTGAACTGCGTCAGGCTCGACGTGGTGTCGTGGGTGCCGTGGCCGCCGCTGGTGGAGGGCCGGCGGGCGTCGATGCCACGAGTGTTGGAGACGACCACGTTCCTGCCCACGGTGGTGATCTCCGAAGGGAAGTAGTCCGTCGGCAGCAGGCCGACGTAACTGGCGGGCGCCTGGGGGGACTTGTAGCGGTAGACCGCGACGGCGTTGGCCCGGCCGAGCGTCACCAGCAGACGGCCGTCGTCGGTGAGGGTCACGGCGTTGGGCTCGTAGCCCACCGACGCCTCGGGCCAGGGCTGGGTGGAGATGGTCTGGACGACCTTGTCCTTGCGGCTGTCGATGACGGACACGTTGTTGTCGGCGGTGTTGGTGACGAACACCGCGCCGTTCTTCGCGTACACCGCGGTCGGGTGCAGACCGACGTCGATGCTGCCGACGGCGGCGGACGGGTCCGCCGTGTCGATGACGCTGACCGTGCCGGTGGTGCTGGCGCCGGTGTCCGGGTTCGCCACGACGTCGGTACCGTAGGAGTTGATCGTGGTGTCGCCGGGCTTCGCCGGGCGCCCGCCCTCGTTGCTGACGTACAACTTGCCACCGACAAGGGCGAGTCCGCGCGGCGCGTTGCCGACGGCCCAGCTCTGCTTGATGCTTCCGGTGGCCGCGTCGATGGCGACCACCTTGTTCTGGCCGTTGACCGCGGAGTAGACGGTGGAGCCGTCGGCGGAGAAGACCGCGGCGCCCACGAGCGCGTGCTTGGAGCCGTCGGCCGGGATCGAGACCGTCACCGGGTTGGCGAGGGTGCCGTCCGCGTTGACGGTGAACTTGGTGTAGCCGTCGGCCTGGCCCAGCCACAGCTGCTTGCCGTCGGGCGAGTACGAGGGGCCCTCCTGGCCGACGGCGCCGCTCTTGATGCGCAGGTCGTCCGCCGCGTTGGTGCCGACCTTCTGCTTCACCTGCCCGGTCTTGAGATCCATGACGACCAGCGACGCGTCACCGTCGGCCACCGCGGCCGCGAGGTGCGTGCCGTCCGGGCTGACGGAGGACGACATGATCTTGCCGTCGTTGATGACGGTGCGGTTGCCGTACGGCGCGATGTACTGATCGGCGGAGACGACCTGCCCGTCGGCCGTGACCTGGCCGACCTGCTGGGTTCCGAACTGGTACGTCGAGGCGACCGCGGTGCCCGTGACGGCGAGGGCGACGGCGATGCCGGACGTCACCAGCAAGGTCCGGCGACCGAAGCGTCTGCCGAAAAGGCTGATCTGCTCCTTCTCGCTCATTCGGCGCTGCCGTGTTACCTGCATGAGGTCATCCCTTCGGGGTGGAGTCGAGCAGCTCGACGTTGCCGTCGAACTGCCAGAGCGGGTTCGGTGCGTCACCGGTGGGGGTTCGCACGAGGAAGTAGCCGTTCACTTCCTTCGGCCCGTCGCCGTCGGCGACGAACCGTCCGTCCGCGGTGAAGTCGAGTTGGTAGATGGCCGATCCGGTGGCCTTGACGCCGGGCAGGTGCCAACTGACCACGCAGCGCCAGTCGTTGCCCGGTCCTTCGGCGGCGAGCTGGCCGGCGCCCTTGTTGCACGCCGCCGACGCCCGCAGCTGCGCCTCGGTGACGGCGGGGCGATGCAGCTGCTCGGTCTGGAGGCGGTAGAGGTGCGCGAAGGCCGTGGCGACGGACCGCTGCACCTTGGACTGCTGGATGCCCGAGCCCGTGGACGGGGTCGCCACGGCGACGACCGCGACGGTGAGGGCGAGCAGTCCGGCCGGTGGCAGGAGCCCGGCGGTGACCGCGCGGCGCCCGGAGCCGTCGTAGGTCAGGTTGGTGAAGTCGCGTCGCAGGAACAGCAGATGGGCCAGCGTCGTGGCGAGCACGGCCCACAGCAGGCTGACAACGATGCCGATCAGCAGCGGGCGCAGCTGCATGGGGTCGGTGAACAGGCCGTTCCAGGCGATGAAGGCATAGCCCGGCAGGGCGAGGCGCACCGCGACCGGCAGCGGCAGCATCTGCGCGAGCTGCATCACGAGCGCCACGAGCGCGGGCAGCAGCAGCCCCATCGGGGAGCGTCCCAGGGCGATCGACCCGAGGAGTCCGATCGCGGCGAGCGCCAGGGTGGGGGCGAGCACGCACGCCCAGGCGAGGAATACCTTTCCGGCCGCGTCGGACGGCGTCAGCAGATGGCCGTCGAGGCCGACCAGCGGCCGGTTGCCGACCGCCAGGAGCCCGCCCACGACGCTGGAACAGGCGAGGCCCGCCACGAGCAGCAGGATGACGCTGAGGCTGGCGAGCGACTTGGCCACGAAGATGCGGCGGGGCGAGCGCACCGCCACGAGCAGGTGGCGCCAGGTGCCGAGCCGGTCCTCGGAGGCGAACACGTCTCCGGCGACCACCGAGGTCAGCAGCGGAAGCGCCCAGGTGCCCGCGAAGCCGAGCATCACCAGCGGCGCGGCCCAGCCGGTGGCGAGCATCCAGCGGCCGAAGAGGGTGTCGGTGGGGAGCGTGCTCTGCTGGCCCACCCCGACGACGAACACGGCGGGCACGATCCAGCAGGCGAGGACCAGCAGCCGGATCCGCCACTGCGAGACGAGCTTGACCAGCTCGAAGCGGTAGCCACGCGTCACCGTGACCGGACGGGCCGCCGTGGCCGCGGCGTTGACGACGGTCGCGGTCATCTGGAGGCCTCCTGCTGCTCGGTGAGGGCGAGGAACGCGGCCTCGAGCGGTGACACGACGGGGGTGAGTTCACGCAACGCGACGCCTGCGCGGACGAGTTGGACCACCAGGGTGTCGAGGGCGGGCACGAGTGCGCGCACCACGAGCACGTCGGCGTCCTGGCGGAGGTGAGCACCGTCGACGACGTGGATGCCGGCGGCGTCGGTGGCCACCTGGCGGGCGGCCTTCGGGTCGGAGGTGACGAGCCGGTAGTCGAGCTCGCGGTTCTCGGTGGCCAGCTTGCCGGGCGGCCCCGAGAACACGACCCGCCCGGTGGCGAGGATGATGACCTCCGAGCAGAGCGCCTCGAGGTCGTCCATGCGGTGACTGGAAAGCACCACCGCGGTGCCGTCGGCGGCGAGCCGGTTCAGGACACCGTGCACATGCTTCTTGCCCGCCGGGTCGAGACCGTTGGACGGCTCGTCGAGGACGAGCAGCCGGGGCTTGGTCAGCAACGCGGCAGCGAGCCCGAGCCGTTGGCGCATCCCGAGGGAGAAGCCGCGCGCCTTGTCGTCGGCGACATCGGTGAGCCCGACCTGGTCGAGCGCCTCGTCGACTCCGGCCGTCCGCGCGTCGTGGCCGCGCAGCGCCGCCAGCGCGGCGAGGTTCTGCCGGGCGGTGAGCGAGGGGTAGAGGCCGGGGCCGTCCACGAATCCGGCGACACCGTCGGGAGCGGCGAGCGCCCGTCCGACCGGCGTGCCCAGGATCTCCAGCCGACCGCCGTCGGCGACGGCGAGGCCCAGCACCAGGCCGAGCAGGGTCGTCTTGCCGGCGCCGTTCGGCCCGACCAGACCGTGTATCTGACCGGGCATCACATCCAGGTCGACGCCGTCGAGTGCGACGACCTCACCGAAGCTCTTCGTGATCGCCCGAGCCCTCACCGCGTGGAGTGTGTCCATAGCCCCTTCTTTCGAAATCCGCAGGGACCATAAGGACGGCACACAACCCGGACACAGACGCCTGGCTGAACGCTCAAGGAACGGATCGTCAAGGGGAGGGCAAGTCACGTGCGGTACACACGTACAAGGGGCGCGGACGCCTCGACACAACTGACTTACAGGACAAGGTCATTGAGGCAGGACAATTGACGCTCCACGACGCATCCCATCCCGGAACATGACGAAGCCCGGGCGCGTGGCCCGGGCCGGTGTCGCTTCAGCTCAGACGGCAGGCCGCTGCTCCGGCCGCAACGCCGGGACGTCCAGATCGCCGGGCCGCAGACGGAAGACCTGCAGCCGCAGGCCGTAGTACTTGTCGGTCTCCCCCACCCATTCCATCCCGACCCGTCGGGCCGTCGCCGCGCCCCGCTCGTTGCGCGGCCGCACGACCGCGAAGAGCTCCTCCACGCCGGACTCGAACGCGTAGTGCGCCACGGCGTGACCGGCCTCCGCGGCCAGGCCCTGCCCCCAGGCGTCGGGAGCGAGCTGCCAGCCGATCTCCAGGTCCCGCCTGTCCGGAGGCAACGGCAGCAGCACCACACCGCCCACCACCGACCCGCCGTCCCGGAGCTCGATCGCCCAGCGTCCCGTGGGCGTCTCCAGCGCACCGGCGCTCGTCACCCAGTGCTCCAGGACGGTCCGCATCGCCGCGGTGTCCGCCACCCGCTCCATCGCCGGGGCCAGCCACTGGGCGACGTTCTCGGCACCGTAGACCCGCAGGGCGGCTTCGGCGTCGTCGACGGTCCAGGGCCGCAGGACCAGCCTCGGCGTGATGATCCGGGAGCCCTCGACGACGACACGGTGCTCGGGTTCGGTCATGCGGGCACGCTACCAACCACCTGCCCACCCGTCGCGCCGGAGCGGCACGACCGGACGACGGCCACCCGGGCGACCGGTGACCGCCCGGCCGCCCGGCCGCCCGCTGGGCGAGACGGCTGCTCATCCCTCCACGGCCCTGAAGCTCCGCAGCCGCAGGCTGTTGCCGACCACGAAGACCGAGGAGAAGGCCATGGCGGCGCCCGCGATCATCGGGTTGAGCAGGCCGGCCGCGGCGAGCGGAAGCGCGGCGACGTTGTAGGCGAAGGCCCAGAACAGGTTGGACCGGATCGTGCCCAGGGTGCGGCGGGCGAGGCGGATCGCGTCGGCGGCGACGCGCAGGTCTCCTCGTACGAGAGTCAGGCCGCCCGCCTCGATCGCGGCGTCCGTGCCGGTGCCCATCGCCAGGCCCAGGTCCGCCTGGGCGAGCGCCGCGGCGTCATTGACACCGTCGCCGACCATGGCGACCGAACGCCCCTCGCCCTGCAGGCGCTTGACGACGTCGACCTTGTCCTGCGGCAGTACCTCCGCGATCACGTGCTCGGCGTCGATGCCCACCTCGGCGGCCACGGCCTGGGCGGCGGCCGTGTTGTCGCCGGTGAGCAGCACGGGGGTGAGGCCGAGAGCGCGCAGCCGGCGGACCGCCTCGGGGCTGGTCTCCTTCACGGCGTCGGACACTTCGAGGACCGCGCGGGCCTCTCCGTCCCAGGCGACCGTGATCGCCGTACGCCCGGCCGACTCCGCCGCGGCCTTGGCGCGCCCGAGGGCGGGCGGCAGCGCCATGGCCCACTCGTCGAGCAGGTGCTCGCGCCCGACGAGCACGGCGTGTCCGTCGACGACGCCCTGGACGCCGAGGCCGGGGACGTTGGCGAAGTCCTCCGGGGCGGGCAGGGTGCCGATCCGGGCGGCGGCCCCGGTGGCGACGGCCTGGGCGATCGGGTGCTCGGAGGAGTGCTCCAGGGCACCGGCCAGCCGCAGGACCTCCGTCTCGTCCGTGCCGTCGGCCGTGTGCACGGCAAGCAGGGTCATCCGGCCGGTCGTGACGGTTCCGGTCTTGTCGAGGACGACGGTGTCGACCTTGCGTGTGCTCTCCAGCACCTCGGGACCCTTGATGAGGATGCCGAGCTGGGCGCCGCGTCCGGTGCCGACCATCAGCGCGGTGGGGGTGGCGAGGCCCAGGGCGCACGGGCAGGCGATGATCAGGACGGCGACCGAGGCGGTGAAGGCCGCGGTCAGCCCGGCGCCGTTGCCGAGCCAGAAGCCTAGGGTGGCGAGGGACAGGGCGATGACGACGGGGACGAAGACGCCGGAGATCCGGTCGGCGAGCCGCTGGGCGGCGGCCTTGCCGTTCTGCGCGTCCTCCACCAGCTTGGCCATACGGGCGAGTTGGGTGTCGGCGCCGACCCGGCCGGCCTCGACGACCAGACGTCCGCCGGCGTTCAGGGTGGCGCCGGTGACGCCGTCCCCGACCGTCACCTCGACCGGGACGGACTCGCCGGTGAGCATGGAGGCGTCCACGGCGGAGGACCCCTCGACGACCGTGCCGTCGGTGGCGATCTTCTCGCCGGGCCGGACGACGAAGCGGTCGCCGACCTTCAACTCCCCGACGGGTATGCGCTCTTCGCGCTCTCCGCGCAGAACGGCGACGTCCTTGGCGCCCAGTTCCAGCAGCGACCTGAGCGCCGCGCCCGCCTTCCGCTTGGACCGGGCCTCGAAGTACCGGCCGGCCAGGATGAAGGCGGTCACTCCGGCGGCGGCCTCCAGGTAGATGTTCCCGGCGCCGTCGCCGCGGGCGATGGTCAGCTCGAAGGGGTGCTTCATGCCGGGTGTGCCGGCGGTACCCAGGAACAGGGCCCACACGGACCACAGGAACGCGGCCGACGTACCGACCGAGATCAGCGTGTCCATGGTGGCCGCACCGTGCCGGGCGTTGGTCCAGGCGGCCCGGTGGAAGGGCCAGCCGGCGTAGGTGACCACGGGCGCCGCGAGCGCCAGTGACAGCCACTGCCAGTACTCGAACTGCAGCGCCGGCACCATCGCCAGGGCGATCACCGGCACGGCGAGCACCACCGCCGTGGTCAACCGCTGGCGTAGCGAACGGAGTTCCTCCGGCTCGTCGGCGTCGTCGGCGCCGGTCTCGGGCGCGGTGGATGCGGGTTCCTGCGCGGTGTAGCCGGTGGCCTCGACGGTGGCGATCAGATCCGCGACGGCGATGTCCTCGCGAAAGGTGACCTTGGCCTTCTCGGTGGCGTAGTTGACGCTCGCCTCGACGCCGTCCATGCGGTTGAGCTTCTTCTCGATACGGGCGGCACAGGAGGCGCAGGTCATGCCGCCGATGGCGAGTTCCACCTCGGCGGCACCGGATGTGGTGGTGGTCATGTCTGCCATGTATACCCCCCACCGGTATGCAAGGCAAGGTCGATCCGGACTTGACTTCATACCCCCTAGGGGTACCGTGAAGTGCATCGAGTCCCTCAGAGGCCGCCCAGAGACGAGGAACGACCATGAACACCGGACTGCGGATCACCGTCTTCGCCGCCGCGCTCGCCGCCACGTTCGGCACGGCCTACGGCGTGGGCAGCGGCGTCGGCGAGATCTCCCCCGAGCCCAGGCCCGCGGCGCACGGGGAGCACGAGTCGGCCGCCCGCGGGGAGCACGAGTCAACCGCCCGCGGGGAGCACGAGTCGGCCGCCCACGGCGGGCACGAGGAGGGGAGCCGGGCGTCAGCCGCACCGCCCGGCGGACTGCAGATATCCGAAGGGGGCTACACCCTCGACCTGAAGACGCCTGCGGTCGAGGCGGGCCGGAGCACGAACCTGCGGTTCGCGGTCGTCCGGGACGCGACCGGGCGCGCGCTCACCGCGTACCGGCGGGAGCACACCAAGGAACTGCACCTGATCATCGCGTCACGGGACCTGACCACCTATCGCCATCTGCACCCGGCCCGCGCCGCGGACGGCACCTGGTCCACGCCCGTCAGCCTGCCCAGGGCCGGTGCCTACCGCGTCTTCGCGGACTTCACGCCGCGCGGCGGCGACGGCCTCACGCTGGGAGCCGACCTCACCGCGTCCGGCACGTACCGGCCCGCCCCGCTCCCCGCCCCCGGCGGCACGGTCACGGTCGACGGGTACGAAGTGCGCCTCCAGGGCCGCCCGGCACCTGCGAAGAGCAGCCGGCTGACGTTCACCGTCATCAGGAACGGCAGGCCGGTGCGTGACCTCCAGCCCTATCTCGGCGCCTACGGCCACCTGGTCGCCCTGCGCTCCGGAGACCTCGCGTACCTGCACGTGCATCCCCACGGCGAGCCCGGCGACGGCACGACCCGCCCGGGGCCGGACATCTCCTTCTCCGCCACCGCGCCCACCGCCGGCACCTACCGGCTGTTCCTCGACTTCAAGCACGAGGGCAAGGTGCACACCGCCGCGTTCACGGTCCGGACGGACGGCGCGGTGCGGCAGCCGGAGGTCTCCACCTCGCCCTCGGCGGACGCCGAGGACTCCGCGCACCCGCACTGACGCCGCTCGCGGACCCCGGAGACGGTTCGCGGAGCCGGCTCCACGCCGACCGGCTACACCTCGATCTGCGAGCCCATGATGACAGTGCGCTCGCGGGGCAGGCCGAAGTGCTCGGCGGCGTCGGCCGTGATGTAGGAGGTGGCGATGAACAGGCGTTTGCGCCACGGGGCCATCGTCGGCTCGTCGCCACGCTGGAGCTCGATCTTCGACAGGAAGTAGGACGCCTGGTCGAGCTCCAACTGCCCTTCCGTCTGGGCCGGATCGAGCATCGCGAGCGTGCCGGGCACGTCCGGCGTCTCCATGTAACCGATCCGGGCGGTGACATGGACGATCCCGTCGTCGGCGTAGCCGAGGCTGTCCACCACGACCCGGTTCTCGGGCGGGACGCGGGGCACGGGTTCGGTCTCGACGGACATGATCACGATGTGCTCGTGCCGTACGTGGTTGTGTTCCACGTTGGCCCGCATGGCCAGTGGTGCGGTCTGCTTGCCCCGGTTGAGGAAGACGGCCGTACCGGGGACACGGAGCTCCGACAGCTCCCCGGTGCGCAGCTGGTCCACGAAGTCGCGCAGGGAGCCCTCGTTGCGGATGCGGGACGCGGTGACGATCTCGCGGCCGCGCTGCCAGGTCACCATGATGGTGAACATCGTGAGGCCGATCAGCAGCGGCAGCCACGCGCCGTGGACGAACTTCGTCAGGTTGGCGCCCACGAACAGCAGGTCCGCGAAGAGCAGAACCGACGCTCCGCTCGCGACCACCCAGCGGGGCGTGCCCCATTTCACCCGGGCGACGTAGAAGAACAGCAGGGTGGTGATGGTGATGGTGCCGGTCACCGCCATGCCGAAGGCGAACGCGAGCGCCGTGGAGCTGCGGAAGGCGAAGACCAGGGTGAGCACCGAGACCATCAGCAGCCAGTTGATCCAGGGGACGTAGATCTGCCCGATGGTGGTCTCGGAGGTGTGCGCGATGCGCAGCCGCGGGAGGTAGCCGAGCTGGGCGGCCTGCGAGGTGACCGAGTACGCGCCGGTGATGACCGCCTGGGCGGCGATCACGGTGGCCGCCGTGGCCAGCACGACCATCGGCCAGCGCCCCCAGTGCGGTACGAGCAGGAAGAACGGGCTGCTGATGTTGTGCGGGTCGTCGAGGATCAGCGCGCCCTGGCCGAGGTAGCTCAGGATGCAGGCGGGGAAGACGAGGAACAGCCAGGCACGGGTGATGGCGGGCCGGCCGAAGTGGCCCATGTCCGCGTAGAGCGCCTCGGCGCCGGTGACCGCGAGCACGACCGCGGCCAGGGCGAAGAAGCCGGTGCTGAAATGGCCGAACAGGAAGCCCAGGGCATAGCTCGGCCAGAGCGCCTTGAGGATGTCCGGGTGGTCGGTGATGCCGCCGACGCCGCATGCGCCGATGGCCGTGAACCAGGCGATCATGACCGGTCCGAACACCCGGCCCACCGCCGCGGTGCCATGGCGCTGCACCAGGAACAGGATCACGATGATCACCGCGGTGATGGGGACGACGGCGCCGCCGAGCGACGGCTCGACGACCTTGACGCCCTCGACGGCCGACAGCACCGAGATCGCCGGGGTGATCATGCTGTCGCCGAAGAACAGCGAGGCACCGAAGATGCCCAGTCCGGCCAGCACGACGGCGGTGCGCCGGCTCCGCCCTGAACTCAGCTGCCGCACCAGCGTGATGAGGGCCATGATGCCGCCCTCGCCCTCGTTGTCGGCGCGCATCGCCAGCAGCACGTAGGTGACGGTCACGATGATCATCACCGACCAGAACACCAGCGAGACCACGCCGTACACGTTCTGCGCACTGACCGGGACGGGGTGCGGGTCGCCCGGGTCGAACACCGTCTGGAGGGTGTAGATCGGGCTGGTCCCGATGTCGCCGAAGACCACGCCAAGGGCGCCGATCACCACCGCGAGGCGCACCGTCTGCCGGGCAGCCGAAGGACGCGCCTGCGGCCCCTGTGTCACCGGCTCCCCGCCGGACGGGGTCTCGTCCCGACGATCCGCCATCGTGATCCTCCTCCTGGCGAACCGTCCGCCCCAGGTCCGCCGCATCGGAGCGGACACTACCGGGGCGTAGGCGCGACGGCCGGTAGGGGGCACCTGCGCGGCGCGCACCGAGCCGGCCGTCCAACTCCCCTCTCACACAACCAACATCACGGCCCGAGTACGATGATCGCGTATTTCGCCTGCCCCTGATTCACCGGCGCGATGGAGTTGCGATGACGACCGGGCCCGAGCCGTCCCTTCGGATCGACACCAGCAAGGCGCATCCCGCGCGGGTCTACGACTACCTGCTCGGCGGCAAGGACAACTACCCGGTCGACGAGGCCGTGGGCGAGCAGCTGCCGCCCGAGGCGCGCGATGCCGCGCGGCAGAACCGGGAGTTCATGAACCGTGCGGCGGCCTGGCTCGCCACGCAGGGCATCGACCAGTTCCTGGACATCGGCACGGGCATTCCCACCGAGCCCAACCTCCACCAGATCGTCCAGCGCGTCGTCCCGACGGCAAGGGTCGTCTACGCCGACAACGACCCGATCGTGCTGCGCCACGCAGAGGCGCTGCTGGTCAGCAGCCCCGAGGGTGCCACCGACTACATCGAGGCCGATGTACGCCGGCCCGACCGCATCGTCGAGCACGCCCGGCACATGCTGGACTTCGACCGTCCGATCGCCCTGTCGCTCATCGCGCTGATGCACTTCATCCCGGACGCGCAGGACGCCCACGGCATAGTCCGCGGCCTGGTCGCGACCCTGCCGAAGGGCAGCTACCTGGTACTGTCGCACGCCTCGTCCGACCTGTTCCCGGAGCTCTCCGCACAGGTCACCGCCGAGTACGCGAAGGGCGGCATCGAACTGGGCTTCCGCTCCCGCCCGCAGGTCGAGCGCTTCTTCGACGGCCTGGACCTCGTGCCGCCCGGCCTGGTGACTGCGACGGAGTGGGGTGTGCCGGGCCAGATGCCCGAGCGCGAGGACAGCGGCATCTACGCGGGAGTGGCCCGCGTCGCCTGAATCACCCCGGCCTCCGCCCTCAGTCGGTGAGGGTGGAGGCCAGCGCCTGGGTCGCGTGGACGAGTTCGGTGTCCTGCTCGGCCAGCAGCCGCACGAGGGCGCCGCGCTGGGCGCGCACCGCGTGGCGGGCGGCGGACTCCCACTCGACGTAGGCGCCGTGGCGCCGGCGGATCTTCGGGTGGGCGGCGGCCGTGATCTCCCACTGGCGGGCGTCGGCGATGTCCCGCAGCAGCAGGAGGATCTGCACCCGGCAGGTCGTCCTGGGGCGCTGGGCGAGGTCCCACAGGAAGGGGACCGTGACGGCCGTCGCCTGGCCGACGACGAAGCCGTGCCGGCAGATGCGGTGCCGCAGCCGGTCCAGGGCGTTCAGCGCGGCGGCCGCGTCGCCGGAGGCGATGGCGGCGAGCAGGAACGGGATGGCCGCCGCGGACCCCGAGGAGTCCTCGATCTCCTGCCACGCGACCCGTCCGACGTCCTGGAGCGCGGTGGCAGGCTTCTCGTCCGTCACCTGGTCCGTCACCGTACGTTCCCCGCTTCGGACCTCGGTCGTGACCTCATCGTCAGGTGCGCGCCTCGGTGGGCAGCATCGCCCAGACGGTCTTGCCGACGGGATTGCACCGGGTCCAGCCCCAGTGCTGGGACAGCGCCTCGACGATGATCAGTCCGCGGCCGCCCTCCTCGAGTGAGGCACCCGCCTGTCCTGGGCTGGGAAGCGTCTCACCGCGATCGGTGACCGCGCACATCAGGTGTGCCGGACGGCGCTTGAGCCTCAGCAGCAACTCGGACCCGACTCCCCCACCCGCGTCGCCCGCCCGGCCGTGCAGCACGGCATTGGCGACCAGTTCGGACACGACGGTCAGGGCGTCGTCCCGGAGATGATCCAACTCCCAGTCGCCCACGACGCGTTCGGTGAACTCCCGGGCCTCGGCGCATGCCGTACGGCCGCCGCCCAGACGCAGGCCGGCGGCCCTTGCTCGGGCGCGCACGGCGGACCCGGCCGGGGTGGTGCGGCCTGGAAGCGGACTCGGTCCGGACCAGGGTGCTGGTTGCACGGGCAGCGACACGGCATCTCCTGCGGTGGCGTCAGGACGGGGCGCTGACACGGACGTTGGTGCCTTGGTTATTATCCACGTCGACAGCCAGTCCGTGCAATTTCACGAGAAATTGCGCGTGCAGTTCGAGCCAGTCATGCCAAGGAGACTGCAGTGCCATCAGTTTCGAACGGGGTACGAGCGAGTTCACTGGGTGTCCGCTGGGTCAAGAGCCGACGCAGCAACGCCGAGGGAAACTGCGTGGAGGTCGCCGCCCTGGCCGAGGGCGGCGTGGCGATCCGCAACTCCCGTGATCCGCACGGCCCCGCGCTGATCTACACGTCCGCCGAGGTCGCCGCCTTCCTGGCGGCCGCGAAGGACGGCGAGTTCGACGATCTGTTGTGACGCCCCGCCGGGAGCCTGTCACGCCGGCTGACCCACACGCGTCGGGCCGCCCGCACGGATGGTCGCACTCCGCTTCGGCCCACGCATGCGCGAGGGCGCCAAGAGGTGGAATAATGCGGCCTGTTGTCCTCTGCCCACCGGGAGTCAGGATGCCCTCCGAGTCGCCGCGCGTCTCCCGTCTGGAACCGTATCTGCATCGCACCGAGCCCGCGCCGACTTTGCTGAAGATGCTGGTCGGGGTGCAGCTGGCGGGCATCCGCGAGGACGCGGGCCTCGCCCAGGAACAGGCCGCGCGCGCCGTCGGGTTCAGCCCGGCGAAACTCTCCCGCATCGAGGCGGGAAAGGGCCGTAGGCCGCCCACCGAGGGCGACGTCCGGGCACTCCTGGAGTTCTACAAGACGGAGGACTACGAGTCGTCCGTCCTGCTGCAGCTGCTGCGGCGGGCCGGGGAACCCGGATGGTGGCAGCGCTTCGACAAGCGGCTGATCCCGGAGTGGTTCGACCGGCTGGTCGGGCTCCAGGAAGCGGCCAACTCCATCCGTACGTTCGAGATCCAGTACGTTCCCGGGCTGCTGCAGACCCCGGCCTACACCCGCGCCGTGGTGGAGCGCGGCCTGCCCTCGGCTCCGGAACGCGAGGTGAGCCGCCGCGTCGAACTGCGCACCAAGCGGGGGCAGTTGCTCCAGCGCGCGGACGCACCGCAGCTGTGGGCGATCGTCGACGAGTCGGTGCTGCTGCGCGTGCTGGGCAGCCGCGAGATCATGCGCGAGCAGCTGGAGCATCTGATCGCGATGGCCCAACTGCCGCATGTGACCGTGCAGGTCGTCCCGCTGGACGTGACCGACGCCTCCGCGCCAGCCATTCCCGTCACGTATCTGCGCTTCGGCGGCCTCGACCTGCCCGACATCGTCTACCTGGAGCACATGAGGAGCGCCACGTTCCTGGAGGACCGCGACGATACGGAGCAGTACCGGGTGGCCCTCGACCAGCTGGCCGACGACGCCCTCAGCCCGCGCGACTCCCTGATTCGTCTGCGGGAGACGGCCCGGCAGCGCTACGGGGCCGAGTGACCGTGGCCGCCGGCGGAGCGAGCGCCTCGCGGCGGCCCGCTACGGAAGCCGGGCCACTCCGCCGAACTCGATCCACTCCTGGGTGAGCTGACGCGGCGCCACGTCGTTGTCGGGCCGCCAGGTGGACACCTCGACCAGGCCCGGCTCGATGATCTCCAGCCCGTCGAAGAGCTGCGCCACGTCCTTCTCCTGGCGCACCCGGCCCCAGTGCCCCTGTGTCGCCTTGTCCATGAAGTCGGTGACGAAGGCCCGCACCTCCGGGTCCTCGCTGACCAGCTGGCACATCAGCAGGCAGCTCCCGGGCACCAGCCGCTCCCGCACGCGCTCCACGACCGCCATGGGACCGTCGGTCTCGCTGTCCGGAATGCAGTGGAAGACGGAGTTGAAGAGCACCGCGACCGGCTGCGAGAAGTCGATCAGCCGCTGGGTGTCGGGGTGGGAGAAGATCGTGTCCGTGTCGCGCAGGTCGGCCTGGATGACGGCGGTGCGGTCGTTCTGGTCGAGCAGGGCCCTGCCGTGCACCAGGACCATCGGGTCGTTGTCGACGTACACCACGCGCGAGTCCGGATCGATCCGCTGCGCCACCTGATGCACGTTGTTCTGCGTGGGCAGACCTGATCCGTGGTCGAGGAACTGCCGCACGCCGTATTCCTGCGCGAGCGTCCCGACCACCCGCTGGAGGAAGCGCCGGTTGTTCAGCGCCAGCGCCCGGGTGCTGGGCACGACCTTGTCCAGTTCCTCGCAGGCGGCCCGGTCGACGGCGTAGTTGTCCTTGCCGCCGAGGTAGTGGTCGTACATGCGCGCGGCCGTGGGGACCGTGGCATCGATCTTGGTGGACAGCCGCTTCCCGGACTCCATCGTCTCCCCCAGCTCCGAACCGCGCCGGGCCAACCGGCCCGGCAGACAACACATCCTAGGGAAAAGCCACTTGGACCTGCCACTCCTTCCACCCGACCGGTTCGGCGCGGGAGAGGAAGAGTTCCTTCCCTCTTCCTGCTCCTTCCTCCGCCTTCCGTCTTCACCTCTTGACGGCACTGGTGCAGACCTTTAAGTTCTGCCACACCTTCCAGTTCACGGACAAGCACCACGTTCAGCCACATGAACGTGGTGGATGCCGGACCCCGAGCTCCGGAACGCGCCCGGGAACCTGCTCGCCCCCCACTCCAGAAAGCAGGGCACGCCATGATCCGTTCGAAAGTCCTGGCCGGCGCCAGCGTCACGGCCGTCGTCGGCGTCCTCGCGGTGATGAGCACCGGCGACGCCACCGCCGCGGATCCGGGCAAGGCGCCCGGCGGCAACTTCGACCTGTCCGTGTGGCAGCTCCAGGAGCCCGTCGGCTCGCCCGGCTCCCCGACCACCATTCCGTCCTCCCGCCTTCAGGGCGCGAACGGTTACCAGGACTCGTACTTCTACACGGACCAGCGCGACGGGGCGATGACCTTCTGGGCGCCGGAGAAGGGCGTCACGACCCCCAACTCCAACTACGCCCGCTCCGAGCTGCGGGAGATGAACCGCAGCGGCAGCGCCGCCGACTGGTCGCTGGCCGGCAGCCACAAGCTGAACGCCACGCTGCGGGTCGTGTCGGTCACGAAGAACGTGTGCGTCGGCCAGATCCACCTCGGCAGCGGCGGATCCTCCACCAAGCCCCTGCTGGAGCTCTACTACCACTCGAACGGCGACATCGTCCTCGGCACCGAGAACTCCCCCTCCGGCGGCCAGACCTCGCACACCGTCGGCCATGTCTCGATCGGCAAGACCTGGACGTACACGATCGCCGTCTCCGGCGGAAACACCATCGACCTGACGGTCAACGGCAGCACCACCCACTACCCGATCCCGTCGTCCTTCTTCTCCTACAAGCAGTACTTCAAGGCCGGTTCGTACAACCAGTCGTCCTCGGACAGCACCACCAACGGTGCACGGGTCGCCTTCTACGGGCTGACCGTCTCCCACAGCGGCTGAGACGGGCGACGGCGGCCGGGCCCGGCGTTCTGCTGTCGGCCGAGAAGGTCGCGGCAGCGCCGCCGCGGGCGGCAGGATCGTCGCATGCGGCCGATCTTCGTTCTCGTGCACAGCCCGTCCGTGGGCCCCTCGACCTGGCATCCCGTGGCCGAACACCTGACGGCCGCGGGACACCGGGTCCGGGTGCCGTCCCTGCTGAGCGTCGGAGCCGGCGAGCCGCCCTTCTGGCCCCGCGTCGTCGACGCGGTACGCGACGATCTGCGGGAGGTGCCCGCCGGCAACCCCGTCGTGCTGGCGGCACACAGCAACGCGGGGTTGTTCATGCCTGTGATTCGCTCGGGACTCGACCACCCGGTGGCCGCCTCGATCTTCGTGGACGCGGCGCTGCCGGCCGGAACCGGATCCACACCCGTCGCCGCACCCGAACTCCTCGCATTCCTGCACCCGATGGCCGTCAACGGCAGGCTGCCGCGCTGGACCGACTGGTGGGACGAGGCGGACGTCGCACCCATGTTCCCCGATCCGGCGATGCGCCGGACCGTCGTGGACGAGCAACCCGCGCTGCCGCTGTCCTACTACGAGCAGCACATCCCGGTCCCCGGCGGATGGGACGACCACCCTTGTTCCTACCTGCTGTTCGGGCCTCCGTACGACGGCCTCGCCGCCGAGGCGCGCGGCCGCGGCTGGCGGGTGGCGCATCTGCCCGGCGAGCATCTCCACCAGATCGTGGACCCGGCCGGCACCGCCCGGCAGCTCGTCCAACTCGCCGGACTCACCGGCGCGGGCGCCGAAACGCCGTGACCATCGGCTACTTGGCGGGGGCGAACACGCGTTGGGCGGCGATCGCGGCCCCGCCTCGCGCCCACTCCTCGAACGGCAGCGGGCGCACGACGAGATCGCAGTCCACGGCGGCACCGAAGGCGTGGTCGACGAAGCTCTGCCGGATGTGGTCGGCGAACAGGTCGTAGGAGGCCACGCCCTCACCGGAGATGATGATCCGTTCCGGGCCGACGAGATTGGCGACGCAGGCCAGCGCCAGGCCCACGGCCCGTCCGGCGCGGGCGAAGACCGCCCGGACGCCGGGGTCTCCGGAGTGGGCGAGGTGCACCGCCTCGTCCATGGTCAGCTGCGGGTCGCCGGTGGCCTGCCGGGCCTGCTCCGTGATCGCGTGGGTGGAGGCGACCGCCTCGACGCAGCCGGTGTTGCCGCAGGTGCAGACGCGGTCGGCGCCGCTCACCGGCAGGTGCCCGACCTCGCCCGCCACGCCGTGCGCCCCGGAGACCACACGGCCGCCGATGGACAGGCCCGCGCCGATTCCGGCGCCGACGGTGACCAGCGCGAAGGTCGACAGGCCGGCTCCCGCGCCGAACCACTGCTCGGCCACGGTCAGGGCCCGTACGTCGTTCTCGATGACGGTCGGGGTTCCGGCGGCCGTCTCGACCAGCTGGGCGAGCGGCACGCGACGCCAGTTGAGGAAGGGTGAGTACTGGACCGTGCCCAGCTGGCTGTCCACGTCGCCCGAGATCGTGACGCCGATGCCGTGCAGCGCCTGCTCGTCCCGCACACCCGCCGCGGCCCGCAGGTCGTCCACCAGCCGCGCGATCGCGAGCACCACGGTTCCCACGTCCCGTGAGTCCAGCTGCACCCGGCGCGAGGCGAGCGGCTGGGCGGTCAAGTCGGCCAGCACGCCGATGAGTTCCTCCCCGGTGACCTTCACCCCGGCGAACAGGGCGCGCTCCGCGCGCACCGCGATCAGGATCGCCGGACGGCCGCTGGCCCGCTCCGTGGCGGGCCGCCCCAGCTCGGTGATCCAGCCGTCGGCCATCAGCGGGGTCGCCACCTTGGTCACGGCTCCCGGCGTCAGCCCGGTCCGCCGCCCGATCTCGGCGCGGCTCAGCGGGCCGTGCTGGAGCAGGGTCTGGAAGACCAGGGCGGCCGCGGGCGGCTGATCGGCGAGGGTCATGCGGCGACCTTACCTTTCCTTTGGAAACTAAGACAAGGTCGGATTCACCCTACCTTCCGACCGGGAAACCGCAGGTCACTTGGAAGGTGGTCCCCAAACTGACGGCCCATGACACACAGACATCGGATATCTGGTCCCGCCGACTATGTTGACGCTGGAAGGAAACCCGTCCTACATTCGCCGCACTCCTCGCCGGGGCGGACGGGACGGTCCCGCGCCGCCGAGGAGCGTGGCCCCACCCACTCCCCCGTTGGTCACAGCGATCCCCTCGGTGATGTTCCGGGACGACCACCGCCGAGAGGCTCTCCCCGTTTAGCCGCTTCCCCGATCCCGCGGGCGGATCCACCGCCTGCAGTCGCGCCCTGACGGAGTACATCCATGTCTCGTCCAGCTCGACCCGCACGTCTGAGAACCCTGACGGCGGTCACCGCGCTCGCGGTCGCCCTCGCCGTGCCCGCCGCGGCGCGGGCCGCCGCTCCCGCCGACGCCCCCGCGGCCGAGGCGTCGTCCGGCACCACCACCGCCGCGCCCGCCGTCGCGGCCAAGCCGTACATGGGCATGAGCACCTGGAGCCTCGAGTCCACCAACTTCCCCGGCTACGGCGGGGAGAACTGGGTCACCGAGTCCAACGTCCTCAAGCAGGCCGGCATCATGGCCTCGAAGCTGAAGTCCCACGGCTACACCTACGTGAACGTGGACGCCGGCTGGAACGTCGACAACGGCAAGAACGTCGGCGACGCCTATGCCCGCCCCACCGCGGACCTCAAGAAGTTCCCGCACGGCATGAAGTACGTCGGCGACCAACTGCACCGCAAAGGGCTCAAGTTCGGCCTCTATCTGGCGGTCGGTCTCTACCAGGACTACTACAACGACGGCAAGACGCCGATCCACGACGCCCCCGGCTGCACCACCAAGGACATCGTCTACCCGGACCTGCGCAAGACCAGCGGCTGGGACAACGTCTCCTACCAGCTGAACTTCTCGAGCCCCTGCACCACCAAGTACATCCAGTCCATCGCCGACGAACTCGCCTCCTGGGGCGTGGACTTCCTCAAGATCGACGGCGTCGGCCCCGGCTCCAACCAGGGCGACGAGGCGCACAACAACGTCCCCGACGTCAAGGCGTGGCACACCGCGCTGCAGAACACGGGCCGTCCCATCCAGTTCGTCCTGTCCTGGTCGCTCAGCCACAACCAGGCCGACGTCTGGAAGGCCAACTCCAACGGCTGGCGGGTCGACACCGACGTCGAGTGCTACTGCGACACGCTGGTGACCTGGAACAACTCCGTGAAGGGCCGCTGGAACGACGTCGTGCCGTGGATCGACGACGCCGGACCGGGACACTGGAACAACCTCGACTCGCTCGACGTCGGCTCCGGCGTCATGGACGGCATCAACAACGTCGAGCGGCAGAGCTACATGACGCTGTGGGCCATCGAGTCCGCGCCCCTCTACATCGGTGACGACCTCACCAAGCTGGACTCCTACGGCCTCAAGCTGCTCACCAACGACGAGGTCATCGCGGTCGACCAGGCGGGCAACCCCGCCAAGCCGGTCAGCCAGAAGACCCCCGAGCAGGTCTGGTACGCCCGCAACGCCGACGGCAGTTACACCGTGGCCCTGTTCAACCTCGGCAAGGGCTACTCCGACGTGACCGCCGACTTCCGTGACCTCGGCATCAGCGGCAAGGCCGCGGTCCGCGACCTGTGGAGCCGCAAGAACCTCGGCTCGGTGGGCGGCCACTTCACCGACAACCTGCCCCCGCACGGCTCGCGCCTGCTGCGGATCACTCCGGGCGGCACCACCAACCACCCGGGCGTCCCGCTCGCCGTGCACGGCACCAAGTCGACCGCCACCAGCGTCTCGCTCGACTGGGACGCGGTGAACTCCGGTACGAGGACCACCGGTTACGACGTCTACGCGAACGGCTCGAAGACCGCCGCCGTCACCGGCACCTCCGCCACCGTCAGCGGACTCAAGGCAGGCACGGCCTACTCCTTCACCGTGGTCGCCCATGACGCCAAGGGCCGAACGTCCGCCCCCAGCAAGGCCGTCGACCTCACCACCCCGGCCGCCGGCGGACCCGTCTCCTACGAGGCCGAGGCCTCCGGCAACACCCTGGCCGGCAATGCCTCCGTCTCGGACTGCTCCGCGTGCTCGGGCGGCAAGAAGGTCGGCAACCTCGGCGGCGGCGGTTCCGTGACGGTCGATCACGTCACCGCACCCAAGGACGGCACCTACCTGATGAAGATCGACTACACCGACGGCTCCTCCGGCCGCACGATCGTCGTCACCACGGGCGACACGTCCTTCCAGGTGCCGCTGCCCGGCAGCAACGACAACAACTGGGGCACACCGCAGTCGATCACCGTCACCGTGCCGCTGAAGGCCGGCGAGAACACGATCGGTTTCGGCAACCCCGCGGACTACGCCTCCGACATCGACCGGATCACCCTCTGACCCCCTGTCCGGCCCCGACCGACGTTCCCGCCTGAACCAGAGGAGAGTGCCGTGGTGGTCACATCACAGGGCAAGCTCACGCAGCCGGCCACACCGCCGCCCGCCGAGGTGACCACCACGGCCACCGCCTCCGGCCGAACTCCGCGCGTCCGCAAGACCCTTGGCGCCCGCAGGCCGGGACGCACCACGCCGACCAGGTCCGCGGCCGCCCGCCGCCGCGACCTGCCGGCCGCCCTCCTGCTCATCCTGCCCGCGGTGGCCGGGTTCGCGGTCTTCTTCGCCTATCCGACCCTCCGCGGCATCTACCTCAGCTTCACCGACTTCCACGTCCTCACCCCGCCGCACTGGGTGGGACTGGCCAACTTCCACGAGATGGCCGGCGACGACGTCTTCTGGCACTCCCTCCTCGTCACGGTCTACTTCGTCGCGCTGTCCGTCTCCTTCGGCACCCTGGTCTCCCTGGTGACGGCCGTGGTGCTGCACCGGGTGACCCGCTCCTCGCTGCTGCGCGGCGTCATCCTGCTGCCGTTCCTCATCTCCAACGTCATCGCCGCCCTGGTCTGGCAGTGGCTGCTCGACCCCAGCCTCGGCGTCATCAACAGCGTCCTCAAGGCGCTGACCGGCCACAGCATCCTCTTCTTCGGCAGTGGCGGCTGGGCGATCCCCTCCCTCGCCGCCATCAGCGTCTGGAAGTGGATGGGCTACTACGCCCTGCTGATCTTCGCCGGCCTGCAGACCATCCCGCCCACCATCTACGAGGCCGGACGCGTCGACGGCGCGGGCGAGTTCCAGATGTTCCGCCGCCTCACCATCCCCCTGCTGCGCCCGATCCTGGTCATGGTGGTCGTCCTGACGGTCATCAACTCCTTCCAGGTGTTCGACATCGTGCAGGTCACCACCCGCGGCGGACCGGCCAACGCCTCGAACGTGCTGCAGATGTACATCTACGACAAGGCCTTCCGCCAGTTCGACTTCGGCTACGCCGCCACCCTCTCGCTGGCCCTGTTCGCCCTGCTGATCACGGTCACCTTCACCCAGCTGCGGCTCGCCCGCGCCAACGAATCCGACCTGAGCTGAAGGAGCCCGTCATGGCAGTCGCCCTCGCACCCGGCCGGACGGCCACTCCGCACGACCGCACCGGGCGGCGCCCCCGCCGCACATCCCCCGGCAGGATCGCGGCCTGGATCTACCTCGGCGCCATCGTCCTGGTCACGCTCTTCCCCTTCTACTGGATCCTGCGCACCGCGCTCTCCGACAACTACAAGCTGGCGACCAACCCTTCGTCACCGCTTCCGGTCGGCTTCACCTGGGGCGCGTTCGAACGCGTCCTGGGGCTCGCCTCCACCGCCGACGCGCAGGCCCAGGGGGGCTCAGGCGCCTCCATCGACATCGCGCTCTACCTGCGCAACTCACTGATCTACGCGACGGTGCAGACGGCCCTGATCGTGCTGTTCTCCGCTGCGGCCGCGTACGCCTTCTCGCGGCTGCACTGGCGCGGCCGCAACCTGGTGTTCAACATCCTCATCGCCGCGCTGATGGTGCCCAGCGTCTTCACGCTGCTGCCCAACTTCGTGCTCGTCAAAGACCTCGGGCTGTCCAACACCTTCGGCGGACTGATCCTGCCCGGCGCCCTCTTCCAGGCCTTCACCCTCTTCTTCCTGCGGCAGTTCATGCTCGGCCTGAGCACTGAGGTCGAGGAGGCCGCCATCATCGACGGCGCCGGCCCGCTGCGGATCTTCTTCCGGATCATCCTGCCGATGTCGTCGGCGCCGATCGCCACGGTGTCGCTGCTGATGTTCGTCAACGCCTGGAACGACTACTTCTGGCCGCTGCTCATCACCAACAGCCAGGACGTGCAGCCGCTCACCCTCGCCCTCGGGGTCTTCAAGCAGTCCTCGCCGCAGGCCGCCCCCGACTGGGCGGGGCTGATGGCCGCCGCCCTCATAGCGGCGCTGCCGATGCTGCTGCTCTTCGTCGCCTTCGGCAGGCGCATCGTCAACTCCATCGGCTTCTCCGGTCTCAAGTGACCGGGCGTACACCGCGATCGGACGGCACAGCCATGCCTCCCAGTGACGACCTGGTACTCAGCTGGCCCGCGCCCGCGGCCACGTGGACCGAGGCCGCCCCCGTCGGCAACGGCCGGCTGGGCGCGATGGTCTTCGGCGGGCCACACCGGGCCCGCATCCAGATCAACGACTCCACCGTGTGGTCCGGCACCCCCGGCGGCCCCGCAGCCGCCCTGGCCGCCGTCCGCGCGGCCGGAGCCGGCCCGCAGCGCCTCGAAGAGGTGCGTGCCGCCCTCCGCACGGGTGACCAGGACCGGGCCGAGAAGCTGCTCATGACCTTCGAAGGGCCCTACAGCCAGGAGTACCTGCCCTACGCCGACCTGCATCTGACCGTCGCGGGCGGCGAGAAGGCCGCCTACCTCGGCAGGACCCTCGACCTCGACACCGCTGTCGCCGAGGACGCCTTCCGGCTCGACGCGACCTCGGTCCGCCGCCGGGTCTGGGCCGACGCCGTGACCGGCGCGCTGTGCACCACGCTGGACACGGACGGCGGCACCGTGGACCTGTCCGTCGATCTGTCGACTCCCCTGCGGGAGGTGCACCGTTCGGCCACGTCGAGCCGCCTCACCCTGGGGATCGAGATCCCGGTGGACGGCGCTCCCGCGCACGAGCCGCAGGTCGCCGAGCCCCTGCGCCACGCCGACGGCCCGCTCGACGGCTACGACCCGTTCGCCGCGCTCGCCCTGGCCCTGGACACCGACGGCGAGGTGACCGCCGCCCACGGGAACCTGCTCGTCACCGGCGCCTCCCACGTCCTACTCACGCTCGCCAGCTCCACCGCGGCCGCCCGGCAGTGGCACGGTGAGGACCCCGCCGACCGCGCCACGCACCTGGCCCTCGCGGGCGACACCGCCGCCCAGGCCCTCGCACAGGGTGCCGATCACCTGCTCGGCAACCACGTGGTGGACGTGCGCGCCCTGCTCGGCGGCACCTCGCTGCGCATCGGCCCCCGCCGCCACGGTACCTACGACGTCGCTCGCGACATCCTCGCCGGGGACGACGAACTCCTCACCGCCACCGTGCTGTTCCAGCTCGGCCGCTACCTACTGGCCACCGCGTCCCGCCCGCACGCCGGTCCCCCGGCCAACCTCCAGGGCATCTGGAACGCCGACCTGCGCCCCGCCTGGTCGTCGAACTACACGATCAACATCAACACGCAGATGAACTACTGGGGCGCGGAGGCGGCCGGTCTCTCCTCCTGCCATGCGCCCCTGTTCGACCTGCTCGACCGCATGGCGGCCCAAGGCGCCATGGTGGCACGGGAGTTGTACGGCGCCCGCGGCTGGGTCGCGCACCACAACACCGACATGTGGGGCTGGGCGCTGCCGGTCGGCATGGGCCACGGCAGCCCCTCCTGGGCCCTGTGGATGACGGGCGGCGCCTGGCTCACCCAACACGCCTGGGACCACTACGAGTTCACCCGCGACCTCGGCTTCCTGCGCGAGCGGGCGTGGCCCCTGCTCAGCGGCTGCGCGGAGTTCCTGCTCGACTGGCTGGTCGACGACGGCACGGGCTTCCTGGACACCCTCCCGTCCACCTCCCCCGAGAACCTCTTCCTCGTCGACGGCACGCACAGGTCCCTGACGCGTTCCTCGGCGATGGACATGGCCCTGATCCGCGCGACCTTCGAACGGACAGTGGCGGCAGCCGAGTTGCTCGGACTGGACACACCTCTCGTCCAAGCGGTACGAGCCGCCCTGCCCCGCCTGCGCCCGCCGCGGATCTCGGCGGAGGGCCGGCTCCCGGAGTGGGCGGAGGACCTGACCGAGGCCGACCCCCACCACCGCCACCTCTCCCACCTGATCGCCGTCCACCCGCTCGGGCTCATCGATCCCGACACGACGCCCGAACTGGCCGTAGCGGCAGGGAAGTCGATGGACCGCCGGGGTCCCGGAGCCATGGGGTGGTCCTGGGCCTGGAAGATCGCCCTGCGGGCCCGGCTGCGCGATGCCGCGACGGCTCGTTCGCTGCTGCTGGAGGCGAGCCGCCCGCTCGACGGCGACGCCACGGTCGACGCTCCGCCCGACGGCTCCGAGTGGGGAGGGCTGCTGCCCAACCTGTTCTCCACCCACCCGCCGTTCCAGATCGACGGCAACTACGGCTTCATGGCCGCCCTCACCGAGATGGTGCTGCAGAGCCACACCGGCACGGTCCATCTGCTGCCCGCCCTGCCCGCGCAGTGGCCCGAGGGCCGGGCAACGGATCTGCGCTGCCGCGGCGGACTCGCGGTCGACTTCGACTGGGCCGACGGCGTCCCGACCACGATCACCGTGCGCCGCCTGGCCGGTGACGCGGACGAACCGGTCAGCGTCCGCCACGGCGACCGTACGACAAAGCTGCGCCTCCCGATCGGGCACCAGGCAGAGCTCGACGCCGACCTGCGGGTGCGAGGGGAGCCGGTGCCGTGCTGACCGAGCAGGACGTGCCCGAGCTCTTCGCCTACCGCAGCTCCTACCGGGAGCCCGCCGACTTCGACGTCTTCTGGAAGGACACCCTCGCGCAGGCACGTGCCGAGCGCGAGGCGGCGCTGGAGCTGACGGCCGTCGACACCGGCCTGGAGACCGTCGACGTGTTCGACGCCGTGTTCCCCGGCTTCGGCGGCCACCCGGTCCGCGGCTGGCTCCGGCTGCCCCGGCACCGCACCGGGCCGCTTCCCGCGGTCGTCCAGTTCCACGGCTACGGCAGCGGGCGCGGCGCCCCCGTCGACGACCTGCTGTGGGCGTCCGCCGGATACGCCCATCTGCTGGTGGACGCCCGCGGGCAGGGCGGCGCCTGGGCGGGCGGCGGCGCGACTCCCGACCCTGTCGGCAGCGGGCCCGCCCACCCCGGCTTCCTCACCCGCGGCATCGAGGACAAGGACGCGTACGTCTACCGGCGAGTGTTCACCGACGCCGTCCGCGCCGTGGAGGCGCTGCGCGGCCGTGGCGACCTCGTCGACCCGGCCAGGGTCGCCGTCGTCGGTCCCAGTCAGGGCGGCGGTATCGCCCTGGCGGTCGCCGGACTCGTCCCCGGCCTGTCGGCCGCCCACTTCCAGGCGCCCTTCCTCTGCGACATCCGGCAGGCCACCCGGCTCACCGACGCCGACCCCTACGCCGAGATCGTCGGCTACCTGGCGGCCCGCCGGGACCGGGTCGCTCAGACCTTCGAGACCCTCGGCTACTTCGACGGGCTGGCCTTCGCCCGCCGCGCCACCGCACCCGCCTGGTTCTCCGCCGGGTTGCGCGACGAGGTGGTCCCGCCGGTCACCACCATCGCCGCCTACCACGCCTACGCCGGGCCCAGGCGGCTGCGCCTGTGGGAGTTCAACGGCCATGACGCCGGCGGCTCCGAGGACCTGGCCATCGCCCTCGGCGCGTTCCGCACCCTCCTCAAGACGTCGTCCCGCCCTCCGGTGCTGCCGTCCCCCGCACCCTCCGCGTCATCCCGAAAGAAGGACCAATGAATCGCTCCACGGGAGTTCGAAAGGCCGTCACGCTGGGCGCCACGCTCACTCTGGCGGCCGTGCTGTCGGCCTGCTCCAACGGCTCGTCCTCGGCCGGCGGCTCCAAGACCGTCAACTGGTGGACCTGGGACGACAAGCAGGCCGCCGCGTACAAGGTGTGCGCCACGGACTTCGAGAAGGCCAACCCCGGTGTCACGGTGAAGATCACCCAGTACAACGTCGCCGACTACTTCACCAAGCTCACCGCCGGCTTCGTGGCCGGCAACGCGCCCGACGCCTTCCAGAACAGCGTCCAGTTCTTCCAGGCGTACGCCTCCCAGCACCAGTTGATGCCGCTGGACGACTTCATCGCCAAGGACAAGTTCGACCTGTCCCGCTTCTCGGTCGGCGTGGGCGCCTGGAAGTTCACCGACGGCAAGCAGTACGCCCTGCCCCTGGACTGGGCGGCGACCGGCCTCTACTACGACCAGGCCGCCCTGAAGAAGGCCGGATACACCGAGAAGGACGTCGACTCGCTCAACTGGAACCCCGACGACGGAGGCACACTCGGCAAGATGATCGCCCACATGACGATCGACGAGAAGGGCCGCCGCGGCGACGAGAAGGGCTTCGACAAGTCCCACGTCAAGACCTACGGCTACGGGGAGGTCGCGGCCAAGGACTTCATCGGGCAGGTCACCTGGAGCCCGCTGGTGGACACCACGGGCTGGCGCCTCGGCGACAGGGCCACCTGGCCGACCGTGTTCAACTACAGCGATCCGCGCTTCGTGAAGACCATGGACTGGGTGCGCTCCCTGACGGACAAGGGGTACGCGCCCAGGATCGGCCAGTTCACCGACAGCGTCAGCGACATCGACCTGCTCTCCTCCGGCAAGGTCGCCATGGAGAGCGCCGGATCGTGGGAGGCCTCGACCTTCGTGAAGATCCCCGGCCTCAAGGTCGGCATCGCGCCCACTCCCTACGGCCCCGACGGCAAGACCCGGGCCGTGCTGAGCAACTCCAACGGCAACAACATCTGGGCCGGGACCAAGAACGCCGACCTCACCTGGAAGTGGGTCTCCTACATGGGCAGCGAGGCGTGCCAGTCCAAGGCCTCGCTGACGGGCACCTTCTTCCCGTCGATCCCGGCCTCGATGAACGCCTCCGCCAAGGCGCTGGCCGGCAAGGGAGTGGACCTGTCCGTCTTCACGGACATGATGAAGAACAAGGTCCTCTACCCGTCTCCGGTCTACGGCAACGGCGCCGCCCTCCAGGACGCGCTCGAGCCGCTGTTCCAGGCCTACTTCGCCGGCCAGAAGGGCGATTCCGTCTTCTCCGAGATGCAGAGCAAGAGCAAGCAGCTGCTCGCGAAGAAGTGACCCACCCGCACGACGACACCGCACCCTGAAAGGCAGGACTCTGCATGCCGGACACCACCGCGCGGATCCACACCCTGCGCGCGGCAGGCACCGCACTGATCGTGGAGCTCACCGAGCCCGTGCCCAGAGTCCTGCACTGGGGGGCCGACCTGGGCGAGCTGCCGCCGGACGCCCTGGCGGCACTCGCCCTCACCGGCGAACCCGCGGTCCTCAACAACTCCGTGGACATTCCACGCCGGTTCACCGTCTGGCCCACCGAGGCCGACGGCTGGTCCGGCACGCCCGCCCACGAGGGACACGTGGCCGGCACCTTCGCCGCACCGAGGCTGACGCTGACCGGCAGCACGTACCGTCCGCTGCCCGAGGGCGGGGAGCTGACTCTCCGGCTCACCGACGAGGGAGCCGGACTCGACGTCGCCCTCACCTACCGGCTGGAGCCGTCCGGTGTACTGGGCGTGCGGACGTCACTCACCCGCCGCTCCGACGCGGACCCCGCGCCGTACGACCTGGCGCAGGTCACGACGCTGCTGCCGCTGCCCCGACGGGCCGCGGAGGTCCTGGACTTCACCGGCAAGTGGAGCCGGGAGCGCTCCCCGCAGCGGCGCCCGCTGGGCTTCGGCAGCCACGTCCGGGAGGTGCGGCGCGGAAAGCCCGGACTGGACTCGCCGTACCAAGTCACCGTCGGTGTGCCCGGGTTCGGCTTCCGCGGCGGCGAGGTCTGGGCGGTGCACGTCGCCTGGAGCGGCGATCAGCGGTATCTGGTCGAGCAGTTGCCGGAGGGTGCGGGCACCCACTCGGCCGTGCTGGGCGGCGGCGAGCTGCTGCGCGCCGGGGAGATCCGGCTCGCGCCCGGCCAGTCGTACACCACGCCGGTGTGTCACTTCGCCTGGTCCGGCCAGGGGCTCGACGGGCTCGCCGACCGCTTCCACACGCTGGTGCGGGCCCGCGCCACTCATCCGAGCCGTCCCCGCCCGGTGATCCTCAACAGCTGGGAGGCGGTGTACTTCGACCACGATCTGGACCGGCTGCTGCGGCTGGCCGACAAGGCCGCCGAGGTGGGGGTCGAGCGGTTCGTGCTGGACGACGGGTGGTTCCGCGGGCGCCGCTCGGACGACGCCGGGCTGGGCGACTGGACCGTGGACCCCGTGGTGTGGCCCGAGGGGCTGACACCGCTGGTGGACCATGTCCGGTCCCTGGGGATGGAGTTCGGGCTGTGGGTCGAGCCGGAGATGGTGAACCTCGACTCCGACCTCGCCCGCGAGCACCCGGACTGGGTGCTCGGACCGGCCCGCGGGATCGGGCCGCCCGCCCGCCATCAGCACATCCTGGACCTGTCCAACACCGAGGCGTGGCGGTACCTGCTGGACTCGCTCGACGCCCTGGTGGCGAAGTACGGCGTGGCCTGTCTGAAGTGGGACCACAACCGGGAGCTGCACGAGACCGTCCACGGCACGGCCGACCGCCCGGTCGCGCACGCCCAGGTGCTCGCGCTCCACCGGCTGATGGACGCGCTCAAGCAACGCCACCCCGCACTGGAGATCGAGAGCTGCGCCGCCGGCGGCGGACGCATAGACCTGGGCATCCTGGAGCGCACCGAACGGGTCTGGGCCTCGGACTGCAACGACCCGGTGGAGCGCCAGGCCATCCAGCGCTGGACCGCGCAACTGCTGCCGCCCGAGCTGGTCGGCACCCATGTCGGCCCGGCCACCAGCCACACCACCGCCCGCGTCGGCTCCGACTCGCTGCGGCTGGCCACCGCCCTGTTCGGGCACGCGGGTATCGAGCAGGACCTCACCCGCTGCTCGCCCGGGGAACTCGCCCGGATCACCGCCTGGACCGCGCTCCACCGCGAGCTGCGCCCCCTGCTCCACGGCGGGCGCACGGTCCGCGCGGACCTCGCCGACGAGGCGACGCTGTTGCACGGGGTGGTGGCGCACGACGGTTCCGCCGCGCTCTACTGCTGGGCCCGCCTGGTCACCTCGCCCGAGGGCCAGTACGGGCGGGTGCAGCTGCCCGGCCTCGCCCCCGAGGCGGCGTACCAGGTGCGGGTGCGGGCCGAGTTGGGCCTGCCGTCCTTCCACCAGACCGACGGGCCCGCCTGGCTGCCGGCTGCGCTCGACGGCCGGCTCACCCTGCCGGGCCCGGTCCTGGCCATGGCCGGGCTGCCCATGCCGAACCTCAACCCCGGTCAGGCGCTGCTGCTCGAACTGCGCCGGACCGAGGCCGGATAGCGGGGTGCCGGCTACGCGGACTCGCGCAGCAGCAGTTCCGCCCTGACCGCCGCCTCGGCGCGGCTGAGCGGGCCGCTCCTGGTGAGCAGCCGGGCGGCCTGCTCCACGGTGAGCGCGCCGAGTTCCCGCGTGTCCAGGGCCACGGTGGTCAGGGGCGGTTCGACGAGTGTGCCGAGCTGCAGGCCGTCGAAGCCGATCACGGCGAGGTCTTCGGGGATCCGCCGGCCGAGCTTCCGCGCGGCGCGCAGGGCCCCGATGGCGATGATGTCGTTGAAGGTGAACACGGCGGTGACGTCAGGGTGTTCGGCGAGCAGGGCCCGCAGGGCGCCCTCCCCGCCCTCGATGCTCTGGTCGGCGCGGCTCACCGTGCCGGAGTCCAGTCCGCAGGCGGACATGGCGGCGGCGAACCAGCGGTGGCGGATGCTCGGCTCGGACCGGGTCGCGTGGTCGATCATGCCGATGCGCCGGTGCCCCGCGTCCACCAGATGCCTGATCGCGTCGCGGACGCCCGCCTCGCCGTCGATGCGGATGGCGCTGAACCGCTCGGCGCGGTGCTCCCGGTCGATGAGCACCACGGGCAGCCCCCGGGTCAGCTTGTCGATCTCCTCCTCGGGCAGGGTCAGATATCCCACGACGGCGTCCACCTGCGTCGCGATGACCTCCAGCGTGCCGCGCTCCTCCTCGACGCGGTCCCCGGTGTCGTAGACGACGACGTGCCAGCCCCGTGCGCGTGCCGCCTCCAGGGCGGAGGCGGCGACCTCGGTGAAGAAGGGGTTGAGCAGGTCGGGGATGACCAGGCCGACGCTTGTCGTGTCCTGCCGCACCAGGCCCCGGGCGAACCGGCTCGGGCGGTAGCCCAGCTCCTGGGCGGCGTCGAGGACACGCTGCTTGGTGGTGGCGTCGATCTCGCCCTTGTCGTTGAGCGCGCGTGACACGGTCTGCCGGGACACCCCGACGGCCCGCGCCACATCGTCGATCGTCACCCGGCGCGGGCCGGACCCCGACGACGCCATCGTCCACCTCCGTCTGTTGGGTTCGACTCCGGAGCCTTGACACTTGTCCGCACATAAGCGCAGACTCCGAATCGCTTGCTCCCGTGAGCGCTCACGTTACCGCTCACGGCGCTTGGTTCCAACCCACCCAGCTACCGCCGCCAGTCGTTCTCTGGGAACGGAAAACATGAGCTACACAGTCACCCGCACCCGCCTCGCCGCCATCGTCGCGGCCACCGGTATCGCCGTGCTCTCCGGCTGCTCCTCGTCCGCTCCGTCGGACAAGGCGGCCGCGGCCTCCTGCGACCCCGCGAAGGGCAAGGTCACGCTCCAGTACTGGAACACCGTTCCGGGCATGGACAAGGTGGTCGCCCTCTGGAACAAGAAGAACCCGGACATCCAGGTGGAGACGAAGAACATCTCCAACGACCAGTACGGCATCCTCGGCAACGCCCTCAAGGCGGGCAAGGCACCGGACCTCGCGCAGGTCGGCTACGACGAGCTGCCCAACCTGCGCACCCAGAACGCCTTCGTGGACGCCTCGGCCTGCTCGGCGGCCACCGCCGCCAAGTCGAAGTTCGTGCCGTGGACCTGGTCGCAGACCAGCTTCGGCAACACCGGGGTGTTCGCCCTGCCGCAGGACACCGGCCCGATGGCCCTCTTCGTGCGCAGCGACCTCTTCAAGAAGTACGGCATCGCCGTGCCCACGACGTGGGACGCGTACGCGACCGCCGCGCAGCAGCTGCACAAGGCGAACCCGAAGCTCACGATCACCTTCTTCGACCCGAACAACGCCGAGTGGTTCAACGGTCTCCTCTGGCAGAACAGCGCCAGGATGTACGGCTACTCCGGCGGCAAGTGGCAGGTGACCGTCCAGTCCGAGCAGAGCAAGCAGGTCGCCGACTACTGGCAGAAGCTGATCTCCGCCAAGCTCGTGCGCACCGACCTCGCCAACGGCTCGACGCAGATGTACGCCGCGTACCAGAAGGACCAGATCGCCAGCTACGTCGGCGCCGCCTGGGGCTACAGCATGTTCCGCGACAACCTGCCCAAGCAGGCCGGCAAGTGGAGCGTCGTGCCGATGCCGACCTGGGGCGCGAACGGCTCGTCCGGCGACTGGGGCGGGTCGACCGTGGCGTTCATGAAGGGCGCCAAGCACCTGTACGAGTCGGTCAAGTTCAACACCTGGCTGAACACCGACCCCGAGGCCCTGGCGATGGAGAACAAGCTGGGCGGTCTCTACCCGGCGGCCAACGCCGGGCTTCAGCTGCCCGCCCTGTCGAAGGGTGTTCCTTACTACAACAACGAGAAGGTCTTCGACGTCTTCGCCGACTCCTCCCGCAAGATCGACACCAGCTTCGCCTGGGGGCCCACCCAGAAGACGGTGAACCTGGCGCTCCAGGACGCGATGGCCAAGGCGGCCGCCGGTGACGGCACGCTCGCCGACGCCCTCGCCAAGGCCCAGGCCACGGCGCTGAAGTCCATGAAGGACCAGGCGATCCCGGCCGCGGCGGGCAAGTGACCGTCGCATGACCGACATCGCGACCCGCACGCCCCGTGCGATCCGCGTGGTGCAGCCGCCCAAGGGCCGCCGCCGTCCCCACGGCGGCGGCCCGCGGGCGGCCACGATCGCCGCGTTCCTCACCCCGTTCTTCCTGCCGTTCGTGCTGTTCTACCTGGTACCGGTCGGTTACGCGCTCTGGCAGAGCTTCCGCGTCGTACGGCGCACCGGCGGCCAGTACGGCACCTCGTACACCACCTTCGGCGGCTTCCACCAGTACGTGCAGGTGTTCCAGAACGACGAGTTCTGGTCCAGCATCGGGCGCATCGGCCTGTTCGGCGTCGTGCAGGTGCCGGTCATGCTGTTCGTCGCCCTGATCATGGCGCTGCTGCTGGACACACCGCTGCTGCGGCTCAAGCCGTTCTTCCGCATCACCGCGTTCATGCCGTACGCCGTGCCCGGTGTCATCGCCGCGATCATGTGGTCGTACCTCTACTCGCCCCAACTCAGCCCGGTCGTGGACCTGTTGAACGGCATCGGACTCAAGCCCGACTTCCTCGGACCGGGCGCCGTGCTGTGGTCGACGGCGAACGTCTCGACCTGGCTGTGGACCGGCTACAACATGCTGATCATGTACTCGGCGCTCCAGTCGATCCCGCAGGAGCTCTACGAGGCGGCACGCATCGACGGCGCGAGCAACTGGACCATCGCGTGGCGGATCAAGGTGCCGATCATCGCCCCGTCGATCGTCCTGACGACAGTCTTCTCCATCATCGGGACGCTCCAGCTCTACGCGGAGCCGGCCGTGCTGCGGCAGATCTCCTCGAACATCTCCAGCACGTTCACGCCCAACATGCTCGCGTACGCGGTGGCTTCGGGGAACAACTACCAGCAGGCGGCGGCGATCTCCGTGGTCATCGCCGTCATCACCTTCGTGCTGAGCTTCGGGTTCATGCGACTGACGTCGAGGAGGGCCGGCCTGTGAGCCACCGACCCGCCGCCCGCGAGAGCCGCGCCGGCCGTACGGCCGTCATGGCGCTGATGCTCCTGCTGGCCGTCTACTTCATGCTGCCCGTCTACTTCCTGATCGTGGCGGCGACGAAGCCGCAGGGCGACCTCGCCTCCACCAACGGCCTCGCGTTCTCCCACTTCAACCTGTTCGAGAACCTGCGCATCCTGTTCACCCGCAGCGACGGCATCTTCGGGCGGTGGGCGGTCAACACCGTGATCTACGCGGTGCTGGGCGCGGCCGTGGGCACGCTGATCTCCGCCCTGTGCGGCTACGCCCTCGCCAAGTTCCCCTTCCGCGGGCGGGAGTTCCTGTTCTCCGTCATCCTCGGCGGAGTGCTGGTGCCCACCACCGCGCTCGCGCTGCCGCTGTTCCTGCTGTTCTCGGCGACCGGGATCGTCAACACCTACCTGGCGGTCTTCCTGCCCAGCATCGTCAGCCCGTTCGGCGTCTACCTGGCACGCATCTTCGCCAACGCCGCCGTACCGCAGGAGCTGATCGAGTCGGCGCGGCTGGACGGCGCGGGCGAGTTCCGCACGTTCTTCTCGGTGGCGTTCAAGCTGATGACGCCCGCGCTGGTGACCATCTTCCTGTTCCAGTTCGTGGCCATCTGGAACAACTTCTTCCTGCCGATGGTGATGCTCCAGAAGGAGTCGCTGTTCCCGATCACGCTCGGCCTGTTCGAGTGGAACGGCCAGACCGCGCGGGCCCCGCTGCTCCAGGAGTCCGTGATCACCGGCTCGCTGGTGTCGATCGTGCCCGTGATCGTCGTGTTCATCCTGCTCCAGCGGTTCTGGCGCACGGGGCTCGCCGCCGGGTCCCTCAAGTGACGCCCCCACCCACCCGGAAAGTGTCTGCCTCCATGCCCCACTCCGCAGTCTTCGTGCCCCACTTCCACTGGGACCGCGAATGGTACGAGCCGTTCCAGGTCTTCCGGCACCGGCTCGTCACCGCGCTCGACACCGTGCTGGAGACGGCCGAGTCCGACCCGGACTTCCGCTTCACCGTCGACGGGCAGATGGCGGCGGTCGAGGACTATCTGGAGATGCGGCCCGAGAACCGCGACCGTGTCGCCGCCCTGGTCCGCGAGGGCCGGCTCGCCGTCGGTCCATGGCTGATCCTGCTCGACGAGTTCCTCTGCTCAGGCGAGACCATCGTGCGCAATCTGCAGATGGGCTGGGCCGCCGCGGAGCGGCTCGGTGGCGCGATGCCGATCGGCTATCTGCCGGACATGTTCGGTCACGTCGCGCAGATGCCGCAGATCCTGGCCCGCGCGGGGATCGAGCACGCGGCACTGTGGCGCGGTGTGCCCGGTTCGGTGGACGGCCACGCCTTCCGCTGGCGCGCTCCGGACGGCTCCGAGGTGCGTACCGAGTTCCTCTTCGACGGCTACGACAACGGCCTCGACGTCCTGCTGGTGCCCGACCGGATCGGCAGCGCGCTCGGTGAGTACGACCGGATGACCGCCGAGCGGTGGGGCGGCGACCCGGTGCTGGCGATGGCGGGCACCGACCACAACGCGCCCGACCCGCGGCTGGCGGCCTGGCTGCGGCGCGCGTCCGGCGAGGAGCGCCCGATCACCCTCGCGACGCTCGACGAGTACGTCCGCAAGCACGTACGGGACGAGGTGACGTCCGTCGTCACCGGCGAGCTGCGCAGCCATGTACGGGGCAACATCCTCCCCGGTGTGCTGTCCGTACGGCTCGGGCTCAAGCAGCGCATGGCCGTGGCCGAGCGCACCGTCGACCACGCGGAACGCATGAACGCGCTGTGGTCGGGTCGCGACGACTCGGCGTTCCTGTCCCTCGCCTGGCACAAGATCGTCGAGTCGACCGCCCATGACTCGGTCGTCGGGTCCGGCACCGACGAGACCTGCGACCAGGTGGCGGCACGGCTGGAGGAAGCCGCGCAGACGGCCCGGGCGGTTCGGGACGCGGCGCTCGCCGAGCCGGCCGCCCGGGTGCCGAGCGACGCCTATCTGGTCGCCAACCCGCTGCCTGCGGCGCGTACGGCGCTGGTCGAGGTGGATGTCGCGGCTCCCGCCGAGGGTGCCGCGCTGGTCGCGACCACAGCCGAGGGGGCGGCGCATCCCGTGCAGCTGGTCTCCGAGGCCCCGACCGTGCTCAGCGACGAGCGCCTGGACGCCTCGCAGCTGGAGCGCGTGCTGCGCCGTATCCACCGGCGCGAGCTGTTCGGCCGGCAGATCGACCACTACGAACTCACCCCGCACTCCCTGGTGTTCCATCTCGCCGAGGTGCCGACCGGCGGGCCCTTCGATCTGATGGTCCTGCGCGGCGAGGTCGCCGCCGCGGCGTCCGCGCATCCGGGCAGATGGCGGGTGCGGACGCTGACGGAGGCCCGGGCCACCGCGCTGGTGGCGCTGCCCGTACCGCCCTCCGGACTGGCCTCTCTCCGGGTCGGGCCGGACGACGCCTCCGCCGCGGCGGCGACGCGGTCCGCACCCGCCACGGCCACCCCCGGCGCGCTCTCCAACGGGCTGGTCGAGGTGGCGGTCGCCACCGACGGCACGCTGGAGGTGACCGGCGCCGACGGCACGGTCCTGACCGGAGTCGGCCGGCTCGTCGACGGCGGGGACCGCGGCGACAGCTACAACTACGCGCCACCGGCACTGGACGCGCTCGTCTCGGAGCCGACGGGCGTCACCGTCGACGTCCTCGAGAACGGCCCGCTGCGCTCCCGCGTGCGCGTCACCCGCGTCTACGAGTGGCCCGACGCGCTCTTCTCCGACCGTGACGTGCGCGGCTACCGCACGGTGCCGACGCCGGTGGAGATGCTGGTGGAGCTGCGCGCGGGCGAGCCGTTCGTCCGCGTCTCCACGTCGTTCCTGAACCAGTGCGCCGACCACCGGCTGCGCCTGCACGTGCCGCTGCCGGAACCGGTGACGACGTCGGCGTCCGCCGGCCAGTTCGCGGTCACCGAACGGGGGTTGACCGCCGAGGGCGGCTGGGGCGAGTACCCGCTCCCGACCTTCCCGGCGAGTTCCTTCGTCTCGGCGGGACCGGCCACCGTGCTGCTCGACCACTCCACCGAGTACGAGGTGGTCGACGACGGCTCGGCGCTCGCCCTCACCCTGCTGCGCGCCGTCGGTTCGATCAGCGTCAACATCCATCCCCTGCGGGACGAGCCCGCGGCGAGCGAGATCCCGGCGCCCGGCGCGCAGGAGCTCGGCATGCGGATCGAGCACCGCTTCGCCGTCGTGCCGTCCGCGCGGGGCTGGCGGGGCGCCGACGCGGTCGCCCTGGCCGAGGAGTTCCGCAACGAGGTCCTCGTCGTGCGCGGAACGGCGCCCGGTTCAGGCCCACTTCCCGAGGACACGACCGGTCTGCGGGTCGAGGGCCGGGACGTCCAGGTCTCCGCCGTCCGGCGCGTCAAGGACGAGGCGGGCGGGACCGGGACCGAGGTCCGGCTGGTCGCGCTGAGCGACGCCGCGACTCCCGTCCGCGTGACCGGGCCGTTCACGCGGGCCGCCGCGGTCGACCTGATCGGCCGCCCGCTCGCTCCCGTGCCGGTACGGGACGGGCTCGCATTCACCCTCGATCCATGGGAGATCCGCACCGTCGTGCTCAGCTGACCGTGTCCGCCCGACGTCCCCGGCGGCCGCACCCGGTCGACCGACAACTCCCCCGCAACCAGCGTCTGTTGCCACCCAGAAAGTTGTGACCTCTTGCCTTACGAGCTCCCCGCACTTGTTTCGGACACCGCACCCGGGCGTGGCGCGCTGCGGCCGGCGCGCTCGTGGCTGCACTCCGACGCCCCCTCGCTCTCCCTCAACGGGCCGTGGCGGTTCCGTCTCTCCCCCACGGCGTCCGTGCCGGAGGACTTCGCGGCCGAAGGCTTCGACGACGGCGGCTGGGACAGCATCCCGGTGCCCTCGCACTGGGTGCTGCAGGGCGACGGCGCCTACGGCCGGCCGATCTACACGAACGTCCAGTTCCCCTTCCCGATCGACCCGCCGCACGTCCCGGACGAGAACCCCACCGGCGACTACCGCCGCGTCTTCGACCTTCCCGCCGGCTGGTCGGACGCCGACCGCGTCGTGCTGCGGTTCGACGGTGTCGAGTCGCTCTTCCGGGTGTGGGTCAACGGCGTGGAGGTCGGCAGCGCGAGCGGCAGCCGGCTGGCCCACGAGTTCGACGTGACCTCCGAGGTGCGGCCCGGCGCCAACGTCGTCGCCGTACGCGTGCACCAGTGGTCGGCGGCCAGCTACCTGGAGGACCAGGACCAGTGGTGGCTGCCGGGCATCTTCCGCGACGTCACCCTGCTGGCCCGGCCTGCCGGAGGCCTCGAGGACGTCTGGCTGCGCACCGGATACGACAACGGGCGCGGGCGCGTCGACCCGGAGGTCCGCGCCGATCCGGCGGCCTTCCCGGTCACCCTGCGCATCCCCGAACTCGGCGTCGAGCGGGTCTGGGCCTCGGCGGCCGACGTGGCCCCGGTCGAGGTGGCCGACGTCGAGCCCTGGTCGGCCGAGCGGCCCCGCCTGTACGACGCCACCGTCTCCTCGGCCGCGGAGAGCATCGCCCTGCGCGTGGGTTTCCGTACGGTCGAGATCCGCGGCGACCGGTTCCTGGTCAACGGCCGCCGCGTCGTCTTCCACGGGGTCAACCGCCATGAGACCCACCCCGAGCGCGGCCGCGTCTTCGACGAGGCGCACGCCCGCGAGGACCTGGCCCGCATGAAGCGGTTCAACGTCAACGCGATCCGTACCAGCCACTACCCGCCGCACCCCCGGCTGCTCGACCTCGCGGACGAACTCGGCTTCTGGGTCATCCTCGAATGCGACCTGGAGACCCACGGCTTCGGCAAGGTCGACTGGGCCGGGAACCCGAGCGACGACCCCACCTGGCGCGCGGCCTATCTCGACCGCGTCGAGCGCACCGTCGAGCGGGACAAGAACCACCCCAGCATCGTGATCTGGTCGCTGGGCAACGAGGCGGGTAGCGGCGGCAACCTCGCCGCCATGTCGGCCTGGGTCCACGCCCGCGACGCCGAGCGCCCCGTGCACTACGAGGGCGACTACACCGGCGACTACACGGACGTCTACTCGCGCATGTACCCCTCGGTCCTGGAGACCGAGCAGATCGGCACCGACGGCTCCCGCGCACCGCTGCTCGGCTGCACGCCCGCACAGGGCGCCCGGCAGCGCACCAAGCCCTTCCTGCTGTGCGAGTACGCGCATGCGATGGGCAACGGCCCGGGCGCGCTCGACCAGTACGAGGAACTGGTGCACCGGCACCCGCGCCTGCACGGCGGGTTCGTCTGGGAGTGGCGCGATCACGGCATCCTCGCCACGGCCCCGGACGGAACGCCGTACTACGCCTACGGCGGTGACTTCGGCGAGGTCGTGCACGACGGCAACTTCGTGATGGACGGCCTGGTGCTGAGCAACGACGTGCCGACGCCGGGCCTGTACGAGTTCAAGGCGGTCGTCCAACCGGTCCGCTTCACCTTCGACGGCGACAAGCTCGCCATCACCAACCTGCGCCACTCGGCCGACACCTCGGACCTGCGCCTCCGCTGGCGCGTGGAGCACGACGGAACTGTCGTCGAGTCGGGGGAGCTGGACACGCCCGTCGTCGCGGCCGGGGAGTCCGGTTGGGTGCCCCTGCCGCCGGTCGCGGTGTCCCCGGACGCCGAGACCTGGCTGACGATCGACGCCGTGCTGGCGACGGAGACCGCGTGGGCTCCCGAGGGGCACGTGGTGGCAACGGCCCAGCTCGATCGCTCGGTCCCGCTCCCCGTCCCCGCCGTCCGGCACCGGTCCGCATGGCTCCCGGCTGCCGGGGCCCTGACCCTCGGCATCGCCGAGTTCGAGAACGGAACGCTCGTCCGCCTCGCCGGCCGCCCCGTGGCCGGACCCCGGCTGGAGCTGTTCCGCGCGCCGACGGACAACGACGAGGGCACGTCCGACCGGCTCGACGGGAGCGACGACAGCCTCGCCGAGGTGTCCAGCGCCGACCTGTGGCGACGGGACGGTCTGCACCGGCTCACCTCGCGGCGCGTCTCGGTGGAGCAGGCCGCGGACGCGCTGCGCACCGTCGACAAGGTCTCGGCCGCGGACTCCGCCCTGTACGTGATGGTGGAGTCGGTCTGGTCGCTGGACGACGGCGAGCTGGAGCTGCGTGTGGAGATCCAGCCCTCGCACGGCTGGCAGGCCGTGTGGCCACGGATCGGGGTCCGCTTCGACCTGCCCGACGGCACGGCCCCCGTCGACGCCGCCGAGTGGTTCGGCCTGGGCCCGTTCGAGTCCTACCCCGACAGCCTCCACGCGGCGCGCACGGGCCGTTTCTCCGCCGGCGTCGACGAACTCCCGGTCGACTACGCCCGCCCGCAGGAGACGGGACACCGCTCCGCCCTGCGCCGGCTGACGCTCAAGAGCGGTGACTCGGAGGTGCTGTCCCTGGTGGCGCTGCCCGACACGCGCGGCCGCCGCCCCGGCTTCACCCTCGCCCGCCACACCCCGCAGCAGATCGCGGCGGCCGGCCACCCCTTCGAGCTCCCCGACTCGACCACGAGTCACCTGTTCGTCGACGCGGCCCAGCACGGCCTCGGCTCACGGGCCTGCGGACCCGACGTGTGGCCCGAGTACGCACTGCGCCCCGAGGCCCGCACGATCAGGCTCCGGATCACCGCGGCGCGGTAAGGGAGGGGTCGTGGGGCCCCCCCCTCCCCCCCCCCAGAAGAACCCACCCCCCCCCCCCCCCCCCGCGCCCGCCTCCAGCGCGTCGAGCACGGTGTCGAGCAGCGGGCGCAGGGCGTCGCGGCCTGCGGGGCCCGAGGCGAGGCTGGACGTGCTCATGGGTTCCTCCCGGGCGCGCGGCTGAGGGAGTTCCAGCTTGGACGCGGATGCGTGCGCGTGCCCGGGGAGTCAACGATCGGAACCCGAAAGTGGGTATGCCCTGCGGCGCCTCAGTGCGGGGTTCGCGGTGGGCGCCGCAGGCGCCGGACGGGCCGGGTCACCTCTCCCTCACCCGCAACGCCCGTGCCAGGTCGTCCAGTTGGTCGATGAGCTTCCTCCGCAGCGACGGGATCGGCTTCGCGTCCGCCAGGCAGGAGTGGCCCAGGTCGAGGGTCTCCTGATCGACGGCGTGCAGCGGGAAGGCCCAGCGGCCGGCGGCGTCGGCGATGGCGGGACCCCGGCGGGCGGCAACGGCCACCGCGTCCTCGTAGTAGCGGGCGACGTACTCCCGGACGAGGTCGGCCTGTTCGGGCTGCCAGAAGCCCTGGGCGGTGGCGATGAAGAGGTAGTTGGAGAGGTCGGTGCGCTCGTCGCCGCCGAACATCGCCTCCCAGGCGCGTGCCTTGGCCTGGTCGTCGGGCAGCGAGGCGCGGCAGCGGGCGGCGCCCTCCTGGCCGGTGGCGGAGGGGTCGCGGTCCAGCTCGGCGGCGATGGCGGCCTCGTCGGTGGCGCCGAGGACGGCGAGGCGGGCGAGGACGCGCCAGCGCAGGTCGGGGTCGAGCTCGGGACCGCCGGGGACGGTGCCCTCGGCGAGCCAGGCGGCGATGGTGTCGGGCTGGGCGGCCACGCCGATGAAGTGGCGTACGGCGATCAGGCGCAGGCCGGGGTTGTCGCCGTCCTCGGTGCGGCGGATGAGGTCGCGGCACAGGGAGGAGAGCGTGCTCAGGGCCGCCGGACGCTCCTCGGGGGTGACGTAGCGGTCGGCCACCTGGGCGGTGGCGAAGGCCAGGACGCCCTGCACGAGGGCGAGGTCCGTCTCGTGCGGGAGGTGCGTGCGGGCCGCCTCCAGGTAGGCGGCGGGCGGGAGTTGGCCGTCGCGGACGGCGTCGCGCAGGGCGTTCCACACGACCGCGCGCGTGAGCGGGTCGGGCAGGCCCGACAGGCTGGTGCGGACCGCCTCGAAGGACTCCGCGTCGAAGCGGATCTTGGCGTAGGTGAGGTCGCCGTCGTTCAGCAGGAGCAGGGCGGGGCGCTTGCCGAGCGCGTGCGGCTCGGACTGCGGGATGTCGAGGCCGACGCGCTCGCGCAGGACGAGCTGCCCGCCCTCGTCGGAGACGTCCTGGTCGTAGAGCCCGACGGCGATGCGGTGCGGGCGGCTGCCGGCGCGGTCTACCTGGAGCGTGTACGTGCCCGAGTCGACGCGGGTCACCTCGGGGCTGAGCAGGTCGACCCCGGTGGTGCGCAGCCACGCGTCGGCCCAGGCGTGCACGTCGCGGTCCGTGGCGGAGGCGAGGGAGTCGATGAAGTCGGCGAGCGTGGCGTTGGCGAACCTGTGGCGTGCGAAGTGGGTGTTGATGCCGGCGAGGAAGTCCTTCTCGCCGAGCCAGGCCACGAGCTGACGCAGCGCGGAGGCGCCCTTGGCGTAGGAGATGCCGTCGAAGTTGAGGAGGGCGGAGGCCGTGTCGTCGACGTTCTCCGGGGCCACCGGGTGGGTGGACGGGCGCTGGTCGGCGTCGTAGCCCCAGGCCTTGCGGGCGACACCGAAGTCGGTCCAGGTGTCGGTGAAGCGGGTCGCCTCGGTGAGGGTGTGGTAGCCCATGTATTCGGCGAAGGACTCGTTCAGCCAGATGTCGTCCCACCACCGGAGGGTGACGAGGTCGCCGAACCACATGTGGGCCATCTCGTGGGCGATGACCATGGCGCGGGTCTGCCGCTCGGTGTCGGTGACCGCGGAGCGGTAGACGAACTCGTCGCGGAAGGTGACCAGGCCCGGGTTCTCCATGGCTCCGGCGTTGAACTCCGGGACGAACGCCTGGTCGTAGGAGTCGAAGGGGTACGGCTCCTGGAACTTCTCGTGGTAGCGGTCGTAGCACTGCTGGGTGATCTCGAAGATCTCGTCGGCGTCCGCGTCCAGGTGGGGGGCGAGCGAGCGGCGGCAGTGGATGCCGAAGGGCAGGCCGCGGTGCTCGGTGCGCACGGAGTGCCAGGGGCCGGCGGCGACGGCGACGAGGTAGGTCGAGATCAGCGGGGTGGCGGCGGCCTGCCAGCGGCCCTCGCCGAGGTGTTCGGTGACGCCGTTGGCGAGGACGCTCCAGCCGTCCGGGGCCGTGACCGTCAGCTCGAAGACGGACTTGAGGTCGGGCTGGTCGAAGGCGGCGAAGACGCGCTGCACGTCCTCCATGAACAGCTGCGTGTAGACGTAGGTCTCGCCGTCGGTGGGGTCGGTGAAGCGGTGCATGCCCTCGCCGGTGCGGGAGTAGCGCATGCTCGCGTCGATGCGCAGCTCGTGCTCGCCGGCGGTGAGGCCCTTCAGAGGCAGGCGGTTCTCGTGCAGCGTCCCGGGGTCGATGGGCTGTCCGTCGAGCGTGGCCGAGCGCAGTTCGGCGGGCTTGATCTCCACGAAGGTGTCGGCGTCCGCGTGCGCGCTGAACCGGATGACGGTACGGGAGTCGAAGGTCTCGTCGCCGGTGGTCAGATCGAGGTCGATCGTGTAGCGGTGGACGTCGAGGAGCGTGGCACGGGTCTGCGCTTCGTTGCGCGTCAGTACGGACATGCAGGCAATGCTGCCTGATGCCGCTGACAAGGCACAGGGGGAATCGGTACGCGAACCGCGCCCGCTCCCCCGCGTGCTACGTCCGCTCCTCTTCGAGCTCCCCGTTGTGCGCCCGTCCGGCGCGCCGGACGGCGAGACGGGAGTCCGGGTGGGGCAGGGCGGGCGCGCGGGGCGCGGGGCCGTCCTCCTCGGTGTGGCCCTTGACCAGGGCGCGCAGGTCGCGGACCTCCTGCTCCAGGTCGAGGAAGCGGCGGTGGGCGTCGTAGAGGTAGCGGACCTTGGTGCGCAGCGCCCAGGGGTCGATCGGTTTCATGACGAGGTCGGCGACGCCGAGCCCGAAGGCCGCGGAGGTCAGGAGGTGGTCGACGCCGAAGCCGGTGAGCAGGATGACCGGTATGTGCTGGGTCTGCTCGACCCGGCGCATGTAGCGGACCACGTCCAGGCCGCTGACGCCGGGCATGCGGACGTCGAGCAGCAGGAGGCCGACCTGCCCGCGGAGCACCTGCTTGAGGGCGTCGTCGCCGTTCGTGGCCCGCCCCAGCTCGTAGCCCAGCGGGGCCAGGGCGCTCTCCAGGGCGTACAGGGTGTCCTCGTGGTCGTCGACGATGAGGATCTTGGCATCCGGCATGGCCCGACGTCCCTCCCGCGTGGACAACCAGCTTATGACCGGAATGCTGACGTGGCGTGCTCGTCAGCTGACAAGGAGTGCACAGCGCAGCATGCCTCCTGCCGGCCGTGCTGTCACGCCCCCTGTGGCATCTGCCGAGGTCAATTGGCCGTCTGTGCGGAGCCGTTCACGGTGTCCTCGGCGATGCGCTCGTGGTGGCGGATCACTTCCGCCACGATGAAATTCAGGAACTTCTCAGCGAAGGCCGGGTCCAGCTTGGCGCTCTCCGCGAGGGTGCGCAGGCGGGCGATCTGGCGCGCCTCGCGGGCCGGGTCGGCCGGCGGCAGCCGGTGCGCGGCCTTGAGGTGGCCGACCTGCTGGGTGGCCTTGAAGCGCTCGGCGAGCATGTGGATGACGGCCGCGTCGATGTTGTCGATGCTGTCGCGCAGCCGGGCGAGTTCCGCGCGGACGGCGGGGTCGACGTCCTGGGTACCGGTGTTGCTGGTGGTCATGGGCGTCCACCCTACGGGGCGGGCCGGGGTGCGATCATCCCCGCGGGCCGGGCGAGGGGCCGAGCCTCGGCGGATCGTCGGGGTCCGGCACGCGGTCGCTCCAGCCGCCGGGCACGGCGCGGTACTGCTGGGCGCGGAAGCGCACCGGGGGCATGCCGACGCGGCGGGTGAACAGGCGGGAGAAATAGGCCGGATCGTCGTAGCCGACGCGGCGGGCGACGGCGGCGACGGGCAGTTCGGTGGCGGCGAGGAGCTCCTTGGCGCGGCCGAGCCGTATGCCGAGCAGGAAGTCCTTGGGGCTGCAGCCGGCACCGCGGCGGACGGCGGTGCGCAGTTCGGCCGGGCTCATGCCGTGCCGGGCGGCGTGCTCGGCGACCGACATCGGCAGGCAGGCGTCGCGGGCGAGGGCCTTGAGGACGGGGTCGCCGTCGGGCGCGAGGTCGGCCCGGGCGCGGTGCAGGGCGACGAGGAGCTCGTGGACGGCTGCGCCGGTCTCGACCTCCAGCAGCGGGTTGCCCTGGCGGGCGGCCCGCGCGATGCGGCCGATCACGGCACGCGCGTCGGTCGCGTCCGAGAGCGGCACCACGGGGCGGTCCGGCTCGATGTAGCCGAGTTCCGTGTACGGGGCGACGGCGGGCCCGGTGAAGACGACGAAGCCCTCGTCCCAGCCGCCGTCGGGCCCGGCCCCGTAGTGGTGCGGCACCCCGGGGGTGAGCCACAGCAGCGCGGGCGCGGTGACGGGCGTACGGCGGCCGTCCGGGGCGAGGAACCAGCCGCCGCCCGCGCTGACGACGACGGCGACGTGGTGGTCGAGGGTGCGGGGGCCGACGGTGGGCAGCGCGCCGTACTGCAGGCCGACGCCGAGGCAGACGAGACCCGTCCGGTGGTGGGCCGGTCCGGGCGTGAAGAACCGCATCCAGGTGTGGTACATCCGCGCTCCCTGTGCGCGTGTTTCGGTCCAAGTAACGGTGATCTTTGTCCATGGACGGGGCCGCCGCCAGGGGGTCAGGGTGGGAGCCATGAGCGAGTTCGGGGTGGGGGACGTTGATTTCCTGCTGGACGGCCGGCCGGTACGGCTGCTGTCCGGCGCACTGCACTACTTCCGGGTGCACGAGGCGCACTGGGAGCACCGGCTGCGGATGCTGCGGGCGATGGGTCTCAACTGCGTGGAGACGTACGTCCCGTGGAACCTGCACGAGCCGCGGCCGGGCCGCTACCGGGACGTGCAGGCGCTCGGCCGCTTCCTGGACGCGGCCCGGGAGGCCGGGCTGTGGGCGATCGTGCGCCCGGGTCCGTACATCTGCGCCGAGTGGGAGAACGGCGGTCTGCCGCACTGGCTGACGGGCAAGCTGGGCACGCGCGTGCGGACCCGCGACGAGAGGTACCTGGGGTACGTGCGGGGCTGGTTCCGGCATCTGCTGCACGAGGTCGTGCCGCGGCAGATCGACCGCGGCGGACCCGTGATCATGGTGCAGGTCGAGAACGAGTACGGCAGCTACGGCTCGGACGCCGCGTATCTGCGCGGCCTCGCCGGCCTGCTGCGGGAGCAGGGCGTCACGGTCCCGCTGGTCACCTCCGACGGTCCGGAGGACCACATGCTGACCGGCGGCTCGATCCCCGGTGTGCTCGCGACGGTGAACTTCGGCTCCCACGCGCGCGAGGCGTTCGGGACGCTGCGCCGGCACCGCCCCGAGGGGCCGCTGATGTGCATGGAGTTCTGGTGCGGCTGGTTCGACCGCTGGGGCGGAGAGCACGCCGCCCGTGACGCGGGGGACGCCGCGGACGCACTGCGGGAGATCCTGGAGTGCGGGGCCTCGGTCAACCTGTACATGGCGCACGGCGGCACCAGCTTCGCCGGCTGGGCGGGCGCCAACCGGGGCGGCGGCGACCTGCACGAGGGCCCCCTGGAGCCCGACGTGACGTCGTACGACTACGACGCCCCGATCGACGAGACGGGACGCCCGACGGAGAAGTTCTGGCGCATGCGCGAGGTCCTCGCCGGGTACGCCGAGGGCCCGCTGCCCGAGCCGCCGCCCCCGCCCGCGCCGCTGGGCGCGCCGGCCGAGGTGCGGCTCGCGGGCTGGGCCTCCCTGGACGCCGTGCTGGAGGCGCGCGGCGGCCCGGAGGTGCCGGCGCCCGTGCCGCCCACCTTCGAGGAACTGGACGTGGACCGGGGTCTGGTGCGGTACACGGTGGGGGTGCCCGGCCCGCGGCGGCCGTATCCGCTGGTCGCACGCGGTCTGCGGGACCTGGCCGTGGTGTATGTCGACGGGGTGCGGACGGGTGTGCTCACCGAGGGCGACGAGCAGCTCAAGGAGCCTGTCGCGGGACCCGCGCGCGTGGAGCTGTGGGTGGAGTCCCTGGGGCGGGTCAACTACGGGCCGCGCAGCGGCGAGCCCAAGGGCATCACCGGCGGCCTGCTGCACGAGCGGCAGTACCTGCACGACGTACGCGCGCGTGGCCTGCGCCTCGACACGCTCGACGACATCGCGGACGTCCCCTTCGGGCCGCTTCCCGAGGACGAGGGCCCGGGGCTGTACCGGGGCACCGTCACGGTGCGCGGCGCCGGTGACGCACGGCTCGAGCTGCCGGGCCGCACCCGCGGGTTCGTCTGGGTCAACGGTTTCAACCTGGGCCGCTACTGGTCCGTCGGCCCGCAGCGCTCGCTGTTCGTGCCCGGTCCGGTGCTGCGCGAGGGCGAGAACGAGGTGTGGCTGCTGGAGCTGGACGGTTCGGACCCGGCCGGGACGGGGAGCGTCCTCCTGCGCACCCTTGCGGGGACCGGTTCCCCGTAGAGTGGAGCAGGGTGCAGGTCGTCCTGGGGGTCAGGCGTGGCGAACGGCGGACCGGTCGAGCACGGCTTCCCACACCTGGCGAAGGTGCGGGACGCCATCACCGCGCTCTACAAGCGGTTGTCGTACGACACGATCCGGACGTTCTCCAGCAGCGTCGCCCCCGCCGACGTGGCCTTCGTCGACACGGACGACCTCTATCTGGGCGCCCAGCGGGTGGCCCGCGAACTCGTCCGGCACTACCGCCTCCCGGACGCCCGCCTGATCGTCGGCTTCCGGGAGATGGAGCACGCGGCGAACATCGAACTCGCCGCGGGCCCCGAGTACTTCGTCGAGCTGAACGACCGCTTCCGCACCCACCGCCGGGACATCGGCGCCGCGCTCGCGCACGAGATCATGCACGTCTATCTGCACCGGCTGGACCTGTCGTTCCCCGGCACCCGCGACAACGAGATCCTCACCGACACGGCGACGACCTACCTGGGCGCGGGCTGGCTGCTGCTGGACGCCTACCGCGAGGACTCGGCGTCCTCCCAGAAGCTCGGCTACCTCACCCCCGAGGAGTTCGGCTACGTCCTGGCGAAACGGGCGCTGGTCTTCGACGAGGACCCGTCGATCTGGTTCACCAGCCCGCAGGCCTACGAGGCCTACAACCGCGGCATGGCCAAGGCCCGCCACGACGGGCAGCAGCCCCCGCTGACGGCGGCCGGCTGGGCGGGGCGGCGGCGCTACGCCCGCGACCGCCGGCACGCCCAGGACCAGCACGCCCCGGCGTCGCACCCCGGCGTGCCGTACTCGTTCAGCCCGGACGGCCGCGGGCCGCTACGGGTGTCGTTCCCCTGCCCCACCTGCCACCAGCGGATCCGGGTGCCCGTACGGGGGCGCGTCCGCGCCCGCTGCGGGTTGTGCCGGACGGTGCTGGAGTGCGACACGTAGGGGGCGGGGCGCGGTGAACGTCCGGAGCCGTGGTGGACGTCGGGGGCGCGATGGAGGTCCGGGGCTGCGGTGGCATCCGGGACTGTGGTGGATTCCCGTGTCCGGGACTGTGGTGGACTTCCGGGGCCGAGGCGGACGTCCCGGGACCGTGGTCGACGCCCCGGGGCCGCAGTGGACCTCCGGGACCGAGGCGGAAGCTCCGGGGCCGCATTGGACGTCCGGGACCGTGGTCGACGCCCCGGGACCGCGGCGGACTTCCGGCGCCAAGGCGGACGTCCCGGGGCCCTGGTCGACGTCCCGGGGCCCCAGTGGACCTCCGGGACCGAGGCGGAAGCCCCGGGACCGTGGCCGACGCCCCGCGGCCGCAGTGGACCTCCGGCGCCGAGGCGGACTCCCGGGACCGTGGTCGACGCCCCGGGGCCGCAGTGGACCTCCGGGACCGAGGCGGAAGCCCCGGGGCCGTGGTGGGCGTCACGGGGCCGCGGTCGACGCCCCGGCGCCGACGTGCCCGGGGGCGCGATCGGCGTCGCGGGGCCGGCCTCAGGCCCCGTACACCGGCCCGGGCGCCTCCGCCTCGGCGAGCAGTTTCAGGGCCGTCTCCCCCGCCTCGGCCGGGCTCCGGCGGGCGCCCTTGTCGGCGCTCGGGCCGGGGCGCCAGCCCTCCATGACGGTGATCCGGCCGCCCTCCGCCTCGAAGACCCGGCCGGTGACGCCGGCGCTCGCGGCGGAGCCGAGCCAGACGACGAGCGGGGAGACGTTCGCGGGGGCCATCGCGTCGAAGCCGGTGGCCGGCGCCGCCATCGTCCCGGCGAAGGTGCGCTCGGTCATCCGGGTCCGGGCCGCGGGCGCGATCGCGTTGACCTGGACGCCGTAGCGGGCGAGTTCGGCCGCCGCGACCAGCGTCAGCCCCACGATGCCCGCCTTCGCGGCGCTGTAGTTCCCCTGCCCCACCGACCCCAGCAGCCCCGCTCCGCTGCTGGTGTTGACGATCCGGGCCGTCGGGGTGCGGCCCGCCTTGGCCTCCGCGCGCCAGTGTGCGGCGGCGTGCCTGAGCGGCAGGAAGTGCCCCTTGAGATGCACGCGCAGGACCGCGTCCCAGTCGTCCTCGTCGAGGTTGACCAGCATCCGGTCGCGCAGGAAGCCGGCGTTGCTGACGAGGGTGTCGAGGCGCCCGTACGCCTCGAGTGCGGCCGCGATCAGGGACGCCGCGCCCTCCGTGGTCGCGATGTCGCCGCCGTGGGCGACCGCCTCGCCGCCCGCCGCGCGGATCTCCTCCACGACCTGCCCGGCCGGGCTGCCGGCGCCGGGCGCGCCGTCCAGGCCCACGCCCAGGTCGTTCACCACGACCCGCGCCCCCTCGGCGGCGAACGCGAGCGCGTGCGCCCGTCCGAGGCCGCGCCCGGCACCGGTGACGACGACCACCCGTCCGTCGCAGATTCCGTTCATCTCACCCCTCCTTGTGGGCGGTTGACGCGTCGAGGAAGGCAGGCCGCTCCCCGCCCCCGTGCACGAGCAGGCTCGCCCCGCTGATGTAGGCGGCGCAGTCCGAGGCGAGGAACACGGCGGCGGCGCCGACGTCGGAGGGCGTGGCCATCCGGCCGAGCGGCACCGTGCGCGAGACGGCCTCGATGCCGTCCTCGTCGCCGTAGTGGAGCGCGGACAGCTCGGTGCGGACCAGGCCGACGACGAGGGTGTTGACGCGGACCTCCGGCGCCCACTCCACGGCCATCGAGCGGGCGAGGTTCTCCAGGCCCGCCTTCGCCGCGCCGTACGCGGCCGTGCCGGGCGAGGGGCGGGTGCCGCTCACGCTGCCGACCATCACCACCGAGCCCCGGGCGCCGCGCAGTTGCTCGTACGCGGCGAGCGAGGCCGTCAGCGGGGTGATGAGGTTGAGCTCGACGACCCGGGCGTGCCACGCGGCCCCGGACCGGTCGAGCCGGCGGTGAGGGGCGCCGCCCGCGTTGTTCACCAGCACGTCGACCCGCGGCAGTCGGGCGAAGAAGGCGTGCACGGCGTCCGCGTCGCGCAGCTCGACGGGGAAGAACTCCGTTCCCTCCACCGGCTCCTGGGGCGGTCTGCGGGCGCAGGTCACGACGTGCGCGCCGGCCTCGGCGAAGGCCCTCGCGATCCCCGCCCCGACGCCGCGGGTGCCGCCGGTGACGACCACGACCTTCCCGTTCAGTCCCATGCGCGGCTACCCTTCGCCTAACAAACGTTTGGTGGAAAGGTAGCTGATGCGCCCATGAGTGTCTCCACCTCGTCCCCGGAAAACGGGCCAGGAAAAGACGGAATCGCCGTCGTGACGGTCGACTTCCCCCCGGTGAACGCGCTGCCGGTGGACGGCTGGTACGCCCTGGCCGACGCCGTGCGCGCGGCGGGCCGCGACCCCGGGGTGCGGTGCGTGGTGCTGACGGCCGAGGGGCGGGGGTTCAACGCGGGCGTGGACATCAAGGAGATACAGGCGAAGGGGCACAGCGCGCTGATCGGCGCCAACCGCGGCTGCTTCGAGGCGTTCGCGGCGGTGTACGAGTGCGCGGTGCCCGTGGTGGCGGCGGTGCAGGGCTTCTGCCTGGGCGGCGGCATCGGGCTGGTGGGGAACGCCGACGTGATCGTGGCGAGCGAGGACGCCGTCTTCGGCCTGCCCGAGCTGGACCGCGGCGCCCTGGGCGCGGCCACGCACCTGGCCCGCCTGGTCCCGCAGCACCTGATGCGCGCGCTGTACTACACCTCCGCCACCGTGAGCGCGGCCGAGCTGCACCGGCACGGCTCGGTGTGGCGGGTGGTGCCGCGCAAGGAACTGCACGCGGCCGCACTGGAGTTGGCGCGGGAGATCGCCATCAAGGACGGCGAGCTGGTGCGGCTGGCCAAGGCGGCGATCAACGGCATCGACCCCGTCGACGTACGCCGCAGCTACCGCTTCGAGCAGGGCTTCACCTACGAGGCGAGCACCCTCGGGGTGGCCGACCGGGTGCGGGACGGCTTCGGCAAGGAGGACGCGCTGTGAGCGACAAGACGATGACCGCCGAGCAGGCCGTCTCCCGGCTGGCGAGCGGCATGACCCTCGGCATCGGCGGCTGGGGGTCGCGCCGCAAGCCCATGGCCCTGGTCCGCGCCCTTCTGCGCTCCGGCGTCACGGACCTCACGGTGGTCTCCTACGGCGGCCCCGACGTCGGCATGCTCGCGGCCGCCGGGCGGATCCGGACACTGGTCGCCCCGTTCGTCACCCTCGACTCGATCCCGCTCGAACCGCACTATCGCGCGGCCCGGGAGTCCGGCGCCTTCGAGCTGACGGAGCTCGACGAGGCGATGTTCATGTGGGGGCTGCACGCGGCGGCCAACCGGCTGCCGTTCCTGCCGGTGCGGGCCGGCCTCGGCTCGGACGTGATGCGGGTCAACCCCGGCCTGCGGACGGTCACCTCGCCGTACGAGGACGGGGAGACGTTCGTGGCGATGCCCGCCCTGCGGCTGGACGCGGCCCTGGTGCACGTCAACCGCGCCGACCGGCTGGGCAACGGGCAGTATCTGGGCCCGGACCCGTACTTCGACGACCTGTTCTGCGAGGCGGCGGACGCGGCGTACGTCAGCTGCGAGCGGATCGTGGACACGGCCGAGCTGACGAAGGAGGCGGCGCCCCAGACGCTGCTCGTCCAGCGGCACACGGTGACCGGCGTCGTGGAGGCCCCGAACGGCGCCCACTTCACCTCCTGCGCACCCGACTACGGCCGGGACGAGGCGGCACAGCGGGAGTACGCCACCACGCCCTGGCCCGAGTTCGCCGGGCGGTACCTCGCCGCGCCCGGGGAGGCCGGATCATGACCGACACCCGTGCCGCCCAGCTCCCGCCCACCCGCGCCGAGTACTGCGTGATCGCCTGCGCCGAGGCCTGGCGCGGCGACGGCGAGGTGCTGGCCAGCCCGATGGGCCTGATCCCCTCCGTCGGCGCCCGCCTCGCCCGGCTCACCTTCGCGCCGGACCTGCTGCTGACCGACGGCGAGGCGCTGCTCGTCCGCCCGGACGGGACGGCCGAGGGCTGGCTGCCCTACCGCCGGCACCTCGCCCTGGTCACCGGCGGCCGGCGGCACGTGATGATGGGCGCCAGTCAGGTCGACCGGTTCGGGAACCAGAACATCTCGTGCATCGGCGACTGGTCGCGCCCGAAGCGGCAGCTGCTGGGGGTGCGCGGCGCACCGGTCAACACGCTGAACAACCCGACCAGTTACTGGGTCCCGAAGCACTCCCGACGGGTCTTCGTCGAGCGGGTCGACCTGGTGTGCGGTGTCGGCTACGACCACGCGGACGGGGCGCGCTACCACCGCATCCCGCGGGTCGTCTCCGACCTGGGCGTCTTCGACTTCGCCACCCCGGACCGCTCGATGCGGCTGGCCTCCCTGCACCCCGGTGTCACGGTGGAGCAGGTCAGGGAGGCGACCTCCTTCGACCTGCGGATCCCGGACGAGGTCCCGGCGACCCGCGAACCCACCGCCGAGGAGCTGCGCCTCGTCCGCGAGGTGATCGACCCGGGCAACACCCGGGCCAGGGAGGTCGGTTCGTGATGGAGACGGCGCTGACCCGGCTGGTCGGGGTGCGGCACCCGATCGTCCAGACGGGCATGGGCTGGGTGGCGGGACCCCGCCTGGTCTCCGCGACGGCGAACGCGGGCGCCCTCGGCATCCTGGCGTCCGCGACCATGACCACCGACCGGCTGCGGGCGGCGATCCGCGAGGTCAGGTCGCGTACGGACGCGCCCTTCGGGGTCAATCTGCGCGCCGACGCCTCGGACGCCGGCGACCGGGTGCGAATCATGATCGAGGAGGGCGTACGGGTGGCGTCCTTCGCGCTCGCGCCCTCCCCCGAGCTGATCGCGGAGCTGAAGGAGGCGGGCGTGGTCGTCATCCCCTCGGTCGGCGCCCGGCGGCACGCCGAGAAGGTCGCGGACTGGGGCGCGGACGCCGTGATCGTGCAGGGCGGCGAGGGCGGCGGGCACACCGGCGAGGTCGCCACGACCGTGCTGCTGCCGCAGGTGGTGGACGCGGTGCGGATACCGGTCGTGGCGGCGGGCGGCTTCTTCGACGGGCGGGGCCTGGTCGCGGCGCTGGCGTACGGGGCGGCGGGCGTCGCGATGGGCACACGGTTCCTGCTCACCTCGGACTCGACGGTGCCGGACGCGGTCAAGGCCCGGTATCTGGCGGCGACCGTCAAGGACGTCACCGTGACGACGGCGGTGGACGGCCTGCCGCACCGGATGCTCCGTACGGACCTGGTGAACTCGCTGGAGAATTCCGGCCGTACGGCGGCCCTGGTGCGCGCGGTGCGCCGGGCGGCCGGGTTCCGCAAGCTCTCCGGGCTCACCTGGCGGCGGATGGTGCGCGACGGGCTCGCCCTCAAGCACGGCAAGGAGCTGTCCTGGAGTCAGGTCCTGCTCGCCGCGAACACCCCGATGCTGCTCAAGTCCGCGATGGTGGACGGCCGTTCGGACCTCGGAGTGATGGCGTCGGGGCAGGTCGCCGGGGTGATCGACGATCTGCCGTCCTGCGCCGAGCTGGTGGAGCGGGTGATGGCGCAGGCGGCTCAAACAGTCGGCGCGCTTCCGGCGGGCGGTGCTTCAATGCGTGCATGACGGAAGCGATCAAAGAGCCCTGGGGTCTCAGTGTCTTCGGTGCGGGCAGTGTGCGGGTCGAACCGCAGCTCGTCCGGGTGAAGTTGACGGTGGACGTGCTGGAGCCGCAGCCGGACACGGCGTTCCAGCAGGCGGGCGCGGCCGTTGCCCGGCTGCGCGAGGTGCTGCGCGGGCACGGGATACCGGACGCGTCGGTGTCCGGCTCACGGCTCAAGCTCAGCTCGGACTACGACGGCTACGGCGGCGAGCGGAAGTTCCTCGGCTACCGCTGCCGCGCCTCGTACGTCATCGAGAGCGAGGCGCTCGACGACCTCCAGCAGCTGATCGTGGACGCCGTCGACGCCGGGGCGCACCAGATCGAGAGCGTCGAGTTCGACGTGCACGACAAGCCGGCGCTGCGGGACGAGGCGCGCCACAAGGCGGTGGCGGCCGCCCGGCGCAAGGCCGAGGTGTACACGGAGGCGGCCGGGGTGCGGGTCGGCCCGGTCGTGCACATCCAGGACGTGGACTCCGAGTCGTACGAGTTCCGCCAGTACCGCGGTCACGGCGGCGGGGGCGGCAGCTCGTCGGGCGATCTGGCGCCGGGCATGGTGGAGGTGTCGGCGGGCGTGGTGCTGGGCTTCGCCCTCGGCCGCTGAGCGCTGCTCAGAGCCGCTCGACGATCGTCACGTTGGCCTGGCCGCCGCCCTCGCACATCGTCTGCAGGCCCAGCCGGCCGCCGGTGCGCTCCAGTTCGTGCAGCAGGGTCGTCATCAGCCGGGTGCCGGTCGCGCCCAGCGGATGGCCGAGGGCGATCGCGCCGCCGTTGACGTTGACCTTCTCCGGGTCGGCGCCGGTCTCCTTCAGCCAGGCGAGGACGACCGGCGCGAAGGCCTCGTTGATCTCGACGAGGTCGATGTCGTCGATGCCCAGGCCGGTCTTCTTCAGGGCGTGGGCGGTGGCCGGTATCGGCGCGGAGAGCATCCGGATCGGGTCCTCGCCCCGGACGGAGAGGTGGTGCACGCGCGCGCGTGGCGTGAGCCCGTGCTCGCGCACCGCCCGCTCCGAGGCGAGCAGCATCGCCGCCGCCCCGTCGGAGACCTGCGAGGAGCAGGCGGCGGTGATGGTGCCGCCGTCGAGGACCGGCTTGAGCCCGGCCATCTTCTCCAGGGAGGTGTCCCGGCGCGGCCCCTCGTCGACGCCGACCTCGCCGTACGCCACGATCTCCCGCTCGAAGCGGCCCTCGTCGACGGCCCTCAGCGCCCGCCGGTGCGAGCGCAGCGCGAACTCCTCCTGGTCCTCACGGGTGATGCCCCACTTCGCGGCGATCATCTCGGCCCCGGCGAACTGGTTCACCGGCCGGTCGCCGTACCGCGCGCGCCAGCCCTCGCTGCCCGCGAACGGGCCCTGGGTGAAGCCCAGGGGCTCGGCGGCCTGGCGGGTGGCGAAGGCGATCGGGATCTGCGACATGTTCTGCACGCCGCCCGCGACCACCAGGTCCTGGGTGCCGGACAGCACGCCCTGCGCCGCGAAGTGCACGGCCTGCTGCGAGGAGCCGCACTGCCGGTCGACCGTCACCCCCGGCACCTCCTCGGGCAGCCCGGCCGCCAGCCAGCAGGTCCGCGCGATGTCCCCGGCCTGCGGCCCCACCGCGTCCAGACAGCCGAAGACGACGTCCTCGACGGCGGCCGGGTCCACTCCCGCGCGCGCCACCAGTTCCTTCAGCACGTGGGCGCCGAGGTCGGCCGGGTGGACCCCGCTCAGCCCGCCTCCTCGCCGTCCGACGGGCGTGCGTACCGCTTCGACGATGTAGGCCTCGGCCATGGCAACTCCCTCGGCAGAAAGGGCTATGCGCGTACGGCGATCCCGTCCAGCACCATCGACAGGTACTGCCGGGCGATCTCTTCGGGGCTGTGCTGTCCGCCCGGCCGGTACCAGGACGCGGCGACCCACACGGTGTCGCGCACGAAGCGGTAGGTGAGCCGGACGTCGAGGTCGGCACGGAAGACCTGGGCGGCGACTCCGCGCTCCAGCGTGGACAGCCACGCCTTCTCGAACCCCCGCTGCGACTCCGCGAGGAAGGCGAACCGCTCCTGCGCGACCAGCTGCTTGCTCTCCTTCTGGTAGATCGCGACGGCGGCGCGGTGCCGGTCGATCTCCCGGAACGACTCGGTGACCAGGGCCTCCAGGGTCTCCCGCGGCCCCGACTCCGCCTGCAGGACGGCGTCGTAGCCGCTCCAGAGCTCGTCGAGGAAGGTGCGCAGGATCTCCTCCAGCATCGATTCCTTGGAGTCGAAGTGGTAGTAGAGGCTGCCCGCGAGCATGCCCGCGTGGTCCGCGATCTTGCGTACGGTGGTGGCGTTGTAGCCCTGCTCGGCGAAGACCTCGGCGGCGGTGTCGAGGAGTTCGCGGCGCCGGGCGGGGGCGGCGGTCACCTGGGGCTTCTTCTTGGTCGGCACGGTTCCATTGTGATCTGCTCCGGTCCTCAGGGGTGCTGGCTGCTGACGGAGACGACCTCTCCGGTGAGGTAGGAGGAGTAGCCGGAGGCCAGGAACACGATGACGTTGGCCACCTCCCAGGGCTCGGCGTACCGCCCGAAGGCCTCACGCGCGGTGAGCTCCTCCAGCAGCTCGGGTGTCGTCACCTTCACCAGGTGCGGATGCATGGCGAGGCTCGGCGAGACGGCGTTGACCCGCACGCCGTACCCGGCGGCCTCCAGCGCCGCGCACCGGGTCAGCGCCATCACGCCCGCCTTGGCCGCGGCGTAGTGCGCCTGCCCGGCCTGGGCGCGCCAGCCTACGACGGAGGCGTTGTTGACGATCACGCCGCCGCGGCCGTCCGCCCGCATCCGGCGCAGCGCCGCCCGGGTGCACCGGAAGGTGCCGTTCAGCGTCACGTCGAGGACGCGGGTCCACTGCTCGTCGGTCATGTCGGCGAGGTCCGAAGTGCCGCCCAGACCGGCGTTGTTGACCACGACGTCCAGCCGGCCGTGCTCCCCCACGGCCGCCTCGAACAGGGCCTGGACCTGGCCCTCGTCGGTGACGTCGCAGGGCAGCGCCGCGACCGACGACGCCCCGAACTCGCCGGCCAGCTCGGCCTCGTGCTCCTTCAGCCGCCGTGCGTGCGCGTCGCTGATGAGCACGCGCGCCCCCTCCTCCAGGAAGCGCCGCGCGGTCGCGCCGCCGATGCCCGCGCCGGCGGCGGCGGTGATGACGGCGGTGCGTCCCTTCAGCAGCCCGTGTCCCGGTTCGTACACAGGGCTCTCGACGGCTGTCATGGCCCCACGCTAACCTACCAAACACTTGTTAGGGAAGGATGGCCGCCGATGGAGCTCGCCTTCACGCAGGAGGATGAGGCCTTCCGCGCCGAGGCCAGGGAGTGGCTCGCGGCCCATGTGCCGGCCGCCCCCCTGCCGTCACTGGAGACCGCGGAGGGCTTCGCGGCGCACCGCGCGTGGGAGGCGGAGCTGGCCGCGGACCGCTGGTCGGTCGTCAACTGGCCGGTGGCGTACGGCGGCAGGGACGCCGGGCTGATCCGCTGGCTGGTCTTCGAGGAGGAGTACTGGTCGGCGGGCGCCCCGGGGCGTGTCGGGCAGAACGGCATCAGCCTGCTCGCCCCGACCCTCTTCGACCACGGCACCGAGGAGCAGCGGGCGCGGGTGCTGCCCGCCATGGCCACCGGCGAGGTCGTCTGGGCGCAGGCGTGGTCGGAGCCCGAGGCGGGCTCCGACCTGGCGTCGCTGCGGTCCAAGGCGGTGCGCACGGACGGCGGCTGGCTGCTGAGCGGGCAGAAGACGTGGTCGTCGCGGGCCGCCTTCGCCGACCGGGCCTTCGGCCTGTTCCGCAGCGAGCCCGGCCTGCCCAAGCCCCATCAGGGCCTGACCTACCTGATGTTCGACCTGCGCGCCCCCGGCGTCACGGTCCGCCCGATCGGCCGACTCGACGGGAAGCCGGCGTTCGCGGAGCTGTTCCTGGACGAGGTGTTCGTCCCGGACGAGGACGTGATCGGCACCCCCGGCGAGGGCTGGCGCATCGCCATGTCGACGGCGGGCAACGAGCGGGGGCTGATGCTGCGCGCCCCCGGCCGCTTCCTCGCCGCGGCCGGCCGCCTGCGCGAGCTCTGGACGCGGCGAGGCCGCCCGCGGCACGCCCGCGACCGCGTGGCCGACGCACTGATCGGCGCCCGCGCCTACCAGCTCTTCACCTACGCGGCGGCCTCCCGCTTCCTGGCGGGCGACTCGATCGGCCCGGAGTCCAGCCTGAACAAGGTCTTCTGGTCGGAGCTGGACCTCGCCCTGCACGAGACGGCGCTCGACCTGCTGGGCGAGGAGGGCGAGCTGGCGGACACGGCCTGGTCCGAGGGGTACGTCTTCTCCCTCGCGGGCCCCGTCTACGCGGGCACGAACGAGATCCAGCGGGACATCATCGCCGAACGCCTCCTGGGCCTGCCGAAGGGACGCCGCTGATGCGCTTCCTGCCGGACACCGAACAGCGCGCCTTCGCCGCCTCACTGGACGCGATGCTCACCGCGGCGGACACTCCGTCGGCCGTCCGGGACTGGAGCCACGGCGACCACGCACGCGGGCGGGCGCTGTGGTCCCGTGTCGCCGAGGCCGGCGTCTTCTCGCTCGCGGTGCCGGAGGAGTACGGCGGCGTGGGCCTGCGCCCGGTCGAACTCGTCCTCTCCTTCGTCGAGTTGGGGCGGCACGTGGTGCCGGGCCCGCTGGTGGAGACGGTCGCGGCGGCCGCGCTGTTCACCGAGCCGGGCCCGGACGCCAAGCGGCTGCTCCCGCCGCTGGCGTCGGGCGAGGCGATGGCGACGCTGGCGCCCGACGGCTCGTACGCGCTGGACGCGGACGTGGCGGCCACCCGGCTCTCGCTGACGCCCGGCGGGGTGCGGCTCGCCCCCGGCCACGGCCCGCTGCGGGCGTCGCTCGACCCGGCCCGCCGGCTCGCTCCCCTCGCGCCGGGCGGGGAGCTGCTCACCTCGGCGCCGTCCGTCGGGCAGGCGCTGGCCTGCGCCCGCCTCACCACCGCCGCCCAGGCCCTGGGCGTCGGCCTCGCCCTCCTGGACCGCACCGTCGCGTACGTCCGCCGGCGCACCCAGTTCGGCGTCCCCATCGGCTCGTTCCAGGCCGTCAAGCACCGTCTCGCCGACGCGAAGATCGCGCTGGAGTTCGCGCGGCCGGTGCTCCTGGGTGCCGCGTCGACCCTGGCGCCCGCCGACGTCGCCGCCGCCAAGGTCACCGCGTGCGAGGCGGCGTACACCACGGCCCGTGCCGCACTGCAGCTGCACGGCGCGATCGGGTACACCGCCGAGTACGACCTGTCCCTGTGGCTGACCAAGGCCCGGGCGCTGCGCTGCGCCTGGGGCGGGCCCCAGGAGTGCCGGGACGTGGTGCTCAGTGGTGGTGATCGCCGCCGGTGAGCTCGCGGTACTCCTCCACCGTCGGCTTCGGGATGCGCGAGTCGGACCCGAACATGGCCCGCGCCAGCTGCGCCCGCACCCGCTGGGAGACCGTGACCGGCCGCCGCACGCCGTTGGCGTCGACCGTCGGGCCGATCTCGTAGGGCGGATTCTGCTCGTGCTGGGTGAGCGTGAACAGCTCGTCCTGCGCGAGGGGCTCGTGGACCTCGACGAACTCGCCGGTCGGCAGCCGCTTGATGGTGCCGCTCTCCCTGCCGTGCAGCACCTTGTCCCGGTCCCGGCGCTGCAGGCCCATGCAGACCCGCTTGGTGATCACGAACGCGGCCACCGGCGCCACGAAGAACGCGATCCGCACGAACCAGGTGATCGCGTTGATGGACAGATGCAGATGCGTGGCCACGATGTCGTTGCCGCCGCCGATCAGCAGCACCGCGTACAGGGTCAGCCAGGCCACGCCCAGGCCGGTGCGCACGGGCACGTTGCGCGGCCGGTCCAGGATGTGCTGCTCACGCCGGTCGCCGGTGATCCACGCCTCGACGAAGGGATACAGCCCGAGGGCGAGCAGGATCAGCGGGAAGAGGGAGAAGGGGATGAGGACGCCGGGTATCAGCGTGTGGCCCCAGATGTTGATCTCCCATCCCGGCATCACCCGGATCAGGCCCTCGGAGAAGCCGAGGTACCAGTCGGGCTGGGCGCCGGTGGTGACCAGGTCGGGCCGGTACGGGCCGAAGGCCCACACGGGGTTGATGCTCGCGATGCCGCCCATGACCGCCAGCACGCCGAAGACGAGGAAGAAGAAGCCGCCCGCCTTCGCCATGTAGACCGGCAGGAAGGGCATGCCGACCACGGTCTTCTGGTCCCGTCCGGGCCCGGGGTACTGCGTGTGCTTGTGGTAGAAGACCAGGATCAGATGGGCGACCACCAGGCCCAGCATGATCCCGGGCAGCAGCAGGACGTGGACCGGGAAGAGCCGCGAGATGATGTCGTGCCCCGGGAACTCTCCGCCGAACAGGAACATCGACAGATACGTCCCGACGATCGGGATCGACAGGATCGCGCCGTCGGCGAACCGGATGCCGGTGCCGGAGAGCAGGTCGTCGGGGAGCGAGTAGCCGGTCAGGCCGGTGATGATGCCGAGCAGCAACAGGGTCCAGCCGAACAGCCAGTTGAGCTCGCGCGGCTTGCGGAAGGCGCCGGTGAAGAACACCCGCATCATGTGCACCAGCATGCCGGTGACGAAGACCAGCGCGGCCCAGTGGTGGATCTGCCGGATCAGCAGTCCGCCGCGCACGTCGAAGCTGATGTCGAGGGTGGACTCGTAGGCCCGCGTCATCGAGATGCCGTTGAGCGGGGTGTACGAGCCGTGGTAGATCACCTCGACGCCGCTCGGCTCGAAGAACAGGGTGAGGTAGATGCCGGTGAGGATCAGGATGAGAAAGCTGTAGAGGCAGATCTCCCCGAGCATGAAGGACCAGTGGTCCGGGAAGACCTTGCGCATGTTGGCCCTGGCCAGCCCGTAGAGCCCCAGCCGCCCGTCGGCCCAGTCGGCGATCCGCTCGCCCGCGCCGGGCGGCTCCCGCCGTGCGGAGCCCGCCGCTTCGTTCCCCGATCGTGCGCCGTCCATACGTTCGTCGCCTCCCCGTCGGATCATCCTCAGGGTGGCACGAGGGCCCGGCCCGAGCCAACGGTGCGGTCAGGACGGCGGCAGGATGCCCTGGGCCCGCGCCGCCACCAGCCACTTCGGGAACTCCCCGACCAGCCGGTCGTACAGCTCCGCGTCGGACACCTTCGCGGGGTCCGCGCCGGCGTGGAAGAACCCGGCGTTGTCCACCACCCGCCGGTCCGGCACCGCCAGTTCGTCCAGCCTGCGCAGGAAGTCGAACTGCTTGCTGCCCGGGTCCCCGAAGCCCACGAACTGCCAGAACAGCGGCAGCTTCGCGGCCTTGCACAGATACCGCTCGGCGGCGAGCTTGTTGATCGGGCCGCCGTCGGTCTGGAAGACGACGAGGGCGGGGGCCGTGGAGCCGCTGTCGAGGTAGTGGTCGATCACGGCGTCCATCGCCAGGTGGTAACTGGTCTTCCCCATGTGCCCGAGCCCGGCCACGATCCGCTCGATGCTGCCCTCGTGACCGGCGAGCGCGATGTCGGTCTCGGCGTCGACGTCGGTCGAGAAGAAGACCACCGGCACGCGTCCGTCGTCGTCGAGATGCGCGGACAGGCCGAGCACCCGGTCGGCGAGCGCCTGCACACTGCCGTCCTTGTAGTACGGCTTCATGGAGCCGGAGTGGTCGACCACCAGGTACACCGCCGCCCGCGTCCCCTCCAGACCGTGCCGGTGCAGTGAGACCCCCGCGCTCTTGTACAGGCTGACCAGCGCGGGCGCGGTCTCCTCGACCTTCTTGAGACTGATCGCAACCATGGCCCCTACTCTCCCATCCGCCACCGGTGTTCGTTATTTTGTTCGCCGCCGTCCCCACCGGCTCACCGTCCGTCCCACCCCTTCCGAGGAGCCGGCTGTGGAACCCGAGTCCGCCGTCACCACCTGCTACCGCCATCCCAAGGTGGAGTCGCACGTCCGCTGCACCCGCTGCGACCGCTACATCTGCCCGGACTGCATGCGGGAGGCGGCCGTCGGCCACCAGTGCGTGGAGTGCGTGAAGGAGGGCGCGCGGTCGGTGCGGCAGGCGCGCACGGTCTTCGGCGGCAGGATCGCGGCCGTGCCCGTGGTGACGTACGTGCTGATCGGCCTCAACGTGCTCGCCTACCTGGTCGAGTTGGTGCGTCCGGCGTTCGTGGACCGCTTCGAGATGCTGGGCCGCGGCCTCGCCGGACCCGACGGCGGGCACTACGTCTGGCAGGCCAACTACCCCTCGGACTACCACGCGGAAGGGGTCGTCGACGGCGAGTGGTACCGCCTGCTGACCGGCGCCTTCCTCCATCTCCCGGTCACCGAGGGGACGTTCGGGATCCTGCACATCGTGATGAACATGGTGTCGCTGTGGAACATCGGCCGGGTGGTGGAGTACCAGCTGGGCCGGGTCCGCTACCTCGCCCTGTACCTGCTGTCCGCGCTCGGCGGCTCGGTCCTGGTCCTGCTGATCGCGCCCGACACCCCCACGCTCGGCGCCTCCGGAGCGATCTTCGGGCTCGGCGCGGCGTACTACGTGATGGCCCGCCGCCTCGGCGCCGACATGAGCACCGTCAACCGCTTCATGGCGGGCCTGCTGCTGTGGCTGCTGATCTCCGCGGGCCTCACCTCCTGGCAGGGCCACCTCGGCGGCCTGCTGGCGGGCGGCGTGGTGACGCTGGCGTACGCCTACGCGCCCCGCGACCAGCGGCGCGGCCTCGTCCAGGGCGGTACCTGCGTCGCCCTGCTGGCGCTGCTGGTGGTCCTCAGCATGGCGAAGGTCGCGGAGCTGACCGTGTGACCGGATCATGGAACATGTGCACGTAATGTGTGGACCATGAAACGTGCCGGTTGCCTGCTGTTCGCGGCCCTCCCCGTGGTCATCACGGCGGGCGTCTACGTCCTCACGCCCGCGCACTCCGACGACGGCACCCCGAAGACCTCCGTGTCCGCGGCGCAGCACGGCGCCGCGGACGCCAAGAGCCGGGCCGAGAAGGAGCGGGCGGAGGACGACGAGGTGATCGCCGACCTGCCGCCCGGCCTCGCCGCCCCGGCCGAGAAGGAGCTGGCCCAGAAGCTGGTCGCGAGCGCCGAGAACTCGACGCTGGACTGGCGCAGCGCCTACGGCTACATCGAGGACATCGGCGACGGTCAGGGCTACACGGCCGGCGTCATCGGCTTCTGCACCGGCACGCACGACCTGCTCACCCTGGTCGAGCGCTACACCAAGGCGCACCCCGGCAACGGCCTCGCCACATACCTCCCGGCCCTGCGCGCGGTCGACGGCACGGACTCCCACAAGGGCCTGGACCCCGGCTTCACCGCCGCGTGGAAGGCGGAGGCCCGGCTGCCGGCCTTCCGCACGGCCCAGGACGAGGAGCGCGACCGCGTCTACTTCGACCCGGCCGTCCGCCTCGCCAAGCTCGACGGCCTCGGCACGCTGGGCCAGTTCATCTACTACGACGCCATGGTCTTCCACGGCCCCGGCACCGGCCCGACCAGCTTCTACGGCCTGCGCGAGCGCGCCATGCGGGAGGCGGACACCCCGTCCCAGGGCGGCTCCGAGAAGAACTACCTGGACATCTTCCTCGACGTCCGCCGCAAGGCCATGCAGGCCAAGCGGGCGGACATCGACACCTCCCGCATCGACACGGCCCAGCGCCAGTTCCTCTACGACGGCAACCTGAGCCTGCGGACACCGCTGACGTGGCGGGTGTACGGGGAGACGTACAAGGTGCAGTAGGACTACTCAGCCCATTCCCGCCGCAGCACCTCCTCCGCGGGCTTGCCGTGCGGCGAGTACGCCAGCCGCGCCGGCGTCTCCCCGCTGCCGGGCCAGTCGTCCCACATCCACCAGCACACCCCGGCCCACCAGTCGCTGCCGGTGAAGGAGTCGAGCAGCGCCCGGTAGGCGGCGGCCTGCTCGTCCGGGGCCGGGTGGCGGCTGACCGTCCAGGAGTACGGGGCGGTCGTGGAGCCGCGCTGGCTGACGTAACCGGCCTCGGTGAACAGGATGCGCCGATCCTGCCGGTGCGCGTAGGCGGCGAGTTCGTCCCGGATCGGCCGCCAGGCGCGGCGCAGCCGGCCGGCGTCGGCGGTGGGCCGGGCGGACAGGGGCCAGTAGGCGTCGATGCCGATCAGGTCGAGCTCCTTCCAGAAGCGGATCTTCCTGTACTCGTCGTAGTTGGCGGCGTAGGTGAGCGGTCCGGCGTAGTGCTCGCGCACCGCCCTGACGACGCTCGTCCACCCCGTCAGGTCGCCCGACACGCCCGCGAGTTCGGTGCCGACGGCGAACTGCTCGGTGCCGGTGGCGGCGGCGAGGCCGGCGTAGTGGGTGATGAAGCGGCGGTAAGCGGTGAACCAGGCGGCGCCGTCGCGCGGGCGGATGTCGGCACGATCCTCGTCGCCGGGCAGGTCGACGTGCGGCTTGATCATGACCTTGAGGCCGAGTGCGTGCGCGCGGCGCACGATCCGGCGCAGGCTGCCGTCGCTCGCGGTCTCCTCGGTGGTGTGCATCGAGGAGTCGGTGGGGCGGTTCTGGTACCAGGTCGGGGTGAAGGTGACCCAGCGGGCACCGGTGGCCCGGATGCCGCGCAGATAGCGGTCGGCGGCGGGGCTGTCGTAGTCGGTGCGGTACCAGGAGGGCAGGGTGATGCCGCGCATCGTCCCGCTCCTCGCGCCGGCACCGCCGGCCCTCCCCGCACCGGACCCGCCGGTGTCCCCGGCCGCGCCGCCGGTCGTGCACCCGGCCGCGGCGAGGAGGAACGCCACCGCGCTCGCGGTGACGGTCCTCCTCCTCAACTGCCCTGTCGTCACAGGCTGCTCGGGCTGACGAAGGTGTAGCCGAGGGCCTTGATGCCGGCGATCGTGTCCTGCAGCGGCTGGAGCGGGTAGTAGGGGTGGTAGAAGAAGCTCGCGACCCCGTCCCGGACGGCCAGGTTGGCCTTGGCCGAGGCGATCAGGTCGGCGGGCAGCCGCGGCGGGTGGTTGTTGTACGCCTCGGGCTCGTAGTTGCCGATGTTCTCGGGGAGCACCTTGGTGCCGTACACGTCCTTCACCACGTAGGGGAAGAACTGCCCGATGAAGGTGTTCGGGCCGGCCGGACCGCCGCTGAGCGTGCCGGAGAAGTACAGCGAACGCTCCAGGCGGGCCGAGAAGTTGGAGCTGAACACCTTGTAGTCGGTGGCGGAACCCGCGTAGTGCGGGGTGGTCCACAGCGTGGGCCTCGGCAGCCCGGCGGCGGTGAAGCCGGCGAGTGCGCCGGTCACCCGGCTCTGCGCCCAGACCGCGGAGTCCTCGGCGACCGGGCCGTCGTAGACGACGTTGTTCGCCGCGTCGACGTGCGCCCGGTAGAACTCGAAGTCGTCGCCGGTGACGCCGTCGTAGGGGTTGGCGACCGTGCCGTACTGGTGCGTGAAGCCGTGGTCCATCAGGACCGCGCCCCGGGCCAGCATGTACTTCAGGGCGCCGACCACCTGCGGGCGCTGGGCGAGTGTGACCGTCTGCGCGACACCGTTGTTGTAGGTGCCCTCCGGGTCCGTGTAGACGGGGATCACGTTGATGCCGTAGGGGATCTTCTGCGCGTAGAGGTAGTCGGCCATGCTCCGCAGCTCGGTGGGATCCGAGTCGGGGCTGATGTCCTCCAGGCGCACGATCGCCCGGTGCCGTTCGGTGGTGGCCGGGGCGAGCGCGTCGAAGAGGAGGTCCTCCAGTGCGATGACGCGGTCGCTCTCGGAGACGTAGGCGAACGGGATCTCACCGATGTAGGTGAGGTTGGACGAGCGGATCGCCCAGCCGAAGGTGTGGCCGTTGGACGAGTCGAGCCCCTGGGCGAGCGTCGTGACCGCGGGGTATCCGTCGCCCGTGAGGACATGGGGGCGCAGCACGCCCCCGTCCTGACCGGCCGGGACCTTCCGGGTCAGGGCCTGGTTCCGGTACGCCACCTGTGTCACGGTGCCGACGGAACCGCCGTCCTCGTAGTACGACGACGTCGGGTCCCAGCCGTACTTCTGCGCGAACTGGGCCACGCCGGTGGCGTTCGCCATGTTCCAGACGTTGGCGCCCATCCAGATCACCGGCTTGGTGCTCGCGGCCGCGTCCGTGTAGAAGGCCGCCGGGACGGCGTCCGGGATGTCACCGCCGTAGTAGGTCGAGCCGAGGTAGACCACGGCCGTGTAGGAGTCGATCATTCCGGCGGTGTACTGCTGGACCGGCTTGGCCGTCACGGTGCCGAAGTGACCTGCCAGGTTGGCCGTGGCCATCGCGTACAGCTCGCCCAGCTGACCGTAGGGTCCGGCGGTGTCGTAGAGCACGAGCGTGCTCGGACCGGCCGGGGCCTCGGCGGCGGGCTCCAGCAGGGAGGCCTGCCGCGTCACGGCCGTCGCGGCCCTGACCGGGGCCGCGGCCGTCGCCGCCAGGGCCGCCACCGTGGACGTGCGGTGCGGTGCGGCGCGACGTGCCGTGTCGGCCTTCGTCTGGGCCTTGGCCCAGCCCTGGAGATCGACCCGGCTCAGTCCGGATCGGCCGGCCACGGCCTCGTGGCCGTGCCGGTCGCCGCGGCCGGCCGCCTGGGCGCCCGCGGCCAGGAAGGTGCCGCTGAGCAGCGCGGCGAACAGCAGTAGGACGACCGAGAACTTCGAAATGCCTGGTCGTCGAGAACGGATCAGTGGTCTCACGATCATTCCCCCCACTTTGCCAATCCTTGGCAAAGGCTTTTCTGAGCAGAAGGCCATCGATTCTGGTAACCGATCAAGAAGAGTGTCAATGGGCCGAAAGGTGAATTCACCATGGACCATCAGACCCCACGCGAAGATTGGACATGTCGCTTTTTTGGAGAACCTTCTTGACCGCCCCGCGTGTCTGCTACGTTCACCAACGCGCGGTGGGGACGCGCACCATAATTGCTGTGGGGGGAAGATGTACGGACGACCTGCATTGGGGACACTGCTGCCCCTGGCAGGGGCGATTGCCGCGCCGGAAGCGATTCCGGGGCTACCTCTGGCCAAAACATTGCAGGCGGCAGCGGGAGCGGGATTCATGCTCTATTGCCTGACCGCCGTCCTGATATTGCTGGCCCGAATAAGCCTGCGCCGCCGGTCGCACAGGGCATCGGCCGGCACGGGGTGCGGCCATGGTCACTGAGTTGCTCCTGTGGTCGAGCATCACACTCATCGTCATGGCCGGCTGTTACAACACGAGTCTGTTTCTGCTGTCGAGGCGCAGAATTCGCCGGTCCCGCCCGGACCGGCGAGAACGGTTCTACGTATTTCTACTCGCATGCCTGAACGAGGAGAAAGTGCTTTCCGAGAGCCTGGAGCGCATCACCGCGCTGCCTGCCCGGAATTTCATGGCACTGGTCATCGACGACGGTTCGGACGATCGCACCGCCGAGATGGCCCGGGCGGCCGACCCCGCCCTGGTCCGGCTGCACCGGCGCACCCTGCCGAACGCCCGCCGGGGAAAAGGCGCCGCGCTCAACGACGGGGTGCGCCACCTGCGCGAGTCCGGTCTGCTCGCCGGCCACGACCCCGCCGACGTGGTGGTGTGCGTGGTCGACGCGGACGGGCGGCTCGACCCGCACGTCGTGCAGTCCGTCGACCCCTACTTCGACGACCCGCGAACGGGTGCGGTGCAGGTCTGCGTCCGGATGTACAACCGGCACCTTGGACTGCTCGCCCGCATGCAGGACATGGAGTTCGTCGTCTACGGCGATGTCTTCCAGAGCGCGCGCCGCTCCCTCGGCAGCGTGGGCATGGGCGGCAACGGACAGTTCATGCGGCTCGCGGCGCTCGACACCCTGGACGGCGACGGCCCGTGGAGCGACAGCCTCACCGAGGACCTCGACCTCGGTGTGCGGCTGATCGCCAAGGGCTGGACCAACCAGCACTGCACCACGGCCGCGGTGTCCCAGCAGGCCGTGCTCAGCCTCGGCCGGCTGGTCCGCCAGCGATCCCGCTGGTTCCAGGGCCACTTGCAGTCGGCCCGACTCGTCCCGCTCATCCTGCGGGACGTGCCGACCCGGGCCGCGCTCGACCTGCTCTACCACCTCTCCAGCCCGGTGCTGATCCTGCTCACCTCGCTGCTGCCGCTGTCGTTCCTGGTGGCCCTGGGCGCCACCGTGGCGGCCTCCGTCCGGGCCGGGCACCCGCTGTTCTCACCGATGTGGCTGCTCGGCCCCTACCTCCTGTCGTTCACCGCCGCCTACGCCTACGGCTTCGTGTACGCCAAGCGCGAGCGGGCCCTCGGCCTGATGCGCTCGGTGCTGCTCGCCCATGTCTTCGTCTTCTACGGCTACATCTGGTTCGCCGCCGGCTGGTGGGGCCTGTGGCGGATGGTCACCGGTCAGCGGGGCTGGCTGAAGACCGCACGCACCTGAGGGCTCTCCGTCCGCGCCAGGTCCTGGCGCGGGTCCTCGTCCGCGCCGTACCTCTCGTCTCTCATCTCTCATCCGCAGTACCTCTCATCACCGCTCGACGCGGTCGCTGCGTCGATCGCGCATGCCCAAGGGGGGCACCCATGTCCACACACTCCTCAGCCGTGCCCGTACGCGCCATGCTCGTGCTCGGCACCCGGCCCGAGGCGATCAAACTGGCGCCCGTGGCGCGGGCGATGGCCGCCGGCCCGCGGTTCGAGCCGTTCGTCGTCACCACCGGCCAGCACCGCGAGATGCTCCACCAGATGCTCAGCCTGCTGCGCGTCGACGCGCGGATCGCGCTGGACGTCATGCGCACCCGGCAGCAGCTCTCCGACCTGACCGCCCGGCTCGTGCGGGAGCTCGGCGACGTCATGCGCGAGCAGCGGCCCGACCTGGTGGTGGTGCAGGGGGACACGACCACCGCGCTGTGCGGGGCGCTCGCCGCCTTCTACGAGAAGATCCCGGTCGCCCATGTCGAGGCCGGGCTGCGCACCGGGGTGCTGGACAACCCCTTCCCGGAGGAGCTCAACCGCTGTCTGATCAGCCGGATCGCCCGCTGGCACTTCGCGCCCACACCGGCCGCGGCAGGGCATCTGGCCGCGGAGGGCGTGCCCGGCGAGCAGGTGTTCGTCACCGGCAACACGGTCGTCGACAACCTGCTGTGGGTGCTGGCCGAGGGCACCGCGGCCTCCGCCTTCCGCACCGATGCCAGGCGGATCCTGGTGACGCTGCACCGCCGGGAGAACCAGGGCGAGCGAATGCGCGGCATGGGCCGGGCGCTGACCCGGCTCGCGGCGCGCGGGGACGTCGAGATCGTGCTGCCGCTGCACAAGAGCCCGGCCGTGCGGGAGGTGCTGCTGCCCGAACTCGACGGCCGGCCGGGCATCTCGCTGATCGAGCCGCTCGACTACCTCGACTTCGCGGCCACGCTGGCCGAGTGCGACCTCGTCCTGACCGACTCCGGCGGCATCCAGGAGGAGGCCCCGAGCCTGAGCAAGCCCGCCCTGGTGCTGCGCACGACCACCGAGCGGCCGGAGGCGGTCGAGGCGGGCGCGGCCCGGCTGATCGGCACCGACCCGGAGGCCATCGTGACCTGGGCGCAGCGGCTGCTGGACGACCCCGCGGAGTACCGGCGGATGGCGCGCGCGGGCAACCCGTTCGGCGACGGCACGGCGACGACGCGCATCCTGGCCCAGCTGGCCGAGGACTTCGCCGCCGACGTGCCCGTCGGGCTCACGGCGTCCGGTCCATACTCGGCGGCATGACGCGCAGGGGTCGCATCGTCGCCGGACTGGCACTGGCTCTCGCGCTGGCCGCTCTCGCGGGTGTGCTGAGCCAGTGCCAGGGCGGCGGCGCGCCCCCGCGCAGACCGTGGCTGGACGGTACGACCCACGGCCGCTGGCTGTCGGTGTTCAACGGCATGGGCACCAACCTCGGTGACGACACGTCACTCTCGCTCTCCCCCATGGCCGCCGAGGATCCCGGCACCACGCACGCCGGGCTCGTGGTGAGCACCGCGTCCTACACGGACGTGCGCTACGCGGCCCGGATGCGGGCGGTGAAGCAGCTGCGCTCGCCGAAGCCGAATCCGTGGGAAGTGCCGTGGCTGGTCTGGGCGTACACCGATCCGGAGCACTTCTACTACGTCACCCTGAAGCCGAACGGCTGGGAGCTGGGCAAGCGGGACCCCGCGTATCCGGGCGGGCAGCGCTTCCTGGCGACCGGGCGGACGGCGTACCCCACGGGCACCTGGTACGACGTACGGGTCGAGCAGCGCGGGGCGGTGCTGTCGGTGTCGGTGGGCGGGAGGCCGCTGGTGACGTTCACGGATGCCGAACGCCCCTACCGCCGGGGGCGGGTGGGCGCGTACACCGAGGACGCGACCGTGAAGTTCGAGGGCCTGAAGGCGAGTTCGGGCTGAGGACGTGCGACGGCGCCCGTCCACAGTCCGGTCGGGGACTTACGGGGCGGGCGCCGTCGGTGTTCCGTACGCCGTTGTACGGGACGTCTGTTGGTGCTTACCGAGGGGCCGTCAGGCCGTCAGGGAGCGGTCCGTCGGGCGGATCGGGGCCGGCAGGTCGCTGGCGCCGGTCAGGAAGCGGTCGGCCCCCTTGGCGGCGGAGCGGCCCTCGGCGATCGCCCACACGATGAGCGACTGGCCGCGGCCCGCGTCACCGGCGACGAAGACACCGGGGACGTTGGTCTGGAAGTCGGCGTCGCGGGCGATGTTGCCGCGCTCGTCGAGCTCCAGGGCGAACTGCTCGACCAGGCCGTTCTCCCGGTCGGTGCCGGTGAAGCCCATGGCGAGGGTGACCAGCTGGGCGGGGATCTTGCGCTCCGTGCCCGGCTTCGGGGTCAGCTTGCCGTCGACGAACTCGATCTCGGTCAGGTGCAGCCACTGGACGTTGCCGTCCTCGTCGCCCTCGAAGTGGGTGGTGGAGACGGAGTAGACCCGCTCGCCGCCCTCCTCGTGCGCCGAGGTGACCTTGTAGAGCATCGGGAAGGTCGGCCACGGCTGGGAGACGGCGTTCCGCTCCTCGTTCGGGCGGGGCATGATCTCCAGCTGCGTGACCGAGGCCGCGCCCTGGCGGTGGGCGGTGCCCACGCAGTCGGCGCCGGTGTCGCCACCGCCGATGACCACGACGTGCTTGCCCTCCGCCGAGATCGGGGAGGTGACGTAGTCGCCCTCCTGGACCTTGTTGGACAGGGGCAGGTACTCCATCGCCTGGTAGATGCCCTGGAGCTCGCGGCCGGGGACCGGGAGGTCGCGGGCGGTCGTCGCACCGGCGGCGATGACGACCGCGTCGTACCGCTTCTTCAGGTCGGTCGCCTTGAGGTCGCGGCCGATCTCGATACCGGTACGGAAGCGGGTGCCCTCCGCGCGCATCTGCTCGATACGGCGGTTGATGTGCCGCTTCTCCATCTTGAACTCGGGGATGCCGTAGCGCAGCAGGCCGCCGATGCGGTCGGCGCGCTCGTAGACGGCCACGGTGTGGCCGGCCCGGGTCAGCTGCTGGGCGGCGGCCAGGCCCGCCGGCCCCGAGCCGATGACGGCGACGGTCTTGCCCGACAGGCGCTCGGGGATCTGCGGGGCGACGTCCCCGGTCTCCCACGCCTTGTCGATGATCGAGACCTCGACGTTCTTGATGGTGACCGGCGCCTGGTTGATGCCGAGCACGCACGCCGACTCGCAGGGCGCCGGGCAGAGACGACCGGTGAACTCCGGGAAGTTGTTGGTCGCGTGCAGGCGCTCGGAGGCTGCCGCCCAGTCCTCGCGGTAGGCGTAGTCGTTCCACTCGGGGATCAGGTTCCCGAGCGGACAGCCGTTGTGGCAGAACGGGATGCCGCAGTCCATGCAGCGGCTGGCCTGCTTGCTGATGATCGGCAGCAGGGAGCCGGGGACGTAGACCTCGTTCCAGTCCTTGACGCGCTCGGTGACGGGGCGGGTCTTGGCGACCTCACGGCCGTGGTTCAGGAAGCCCTTCGGGTCAGCCATTGATCGCCGCCTCCATCATCTTCTCGGTGATCTCGGTCTCGGTGAGACCGGCTCGCTCGGCGGCGTCCTTGGCGGCGAGCACTGCCTTGTACGTGCTGGGGATGATCTTGCTGAAGCGCTCCACGGCGGTGTCCCACTCGGCGAGCAGCTTCTCCGCGACCGTGGACCCCGTCTCCTCCTGGTGCCGGCGCACGACGTCGTGCAGCCACTGCTTGTCGGAGTCGTCGAGGGCCTCGACGGCGCTGACGTTGCCGACGTTGACGTTGTCGACGTTCAGGTCGATCACGTACGCGATACCGCCCGACATGCCGGCCGCGAAGTTGCGGCCCGTCTCGCCGAGCACCACCGCGTGGCCACCGGTCATGTACTCGCAGCCGTGGTCGCCCACACCCTCGGAGACGACCAGCGCACCGGAGTTGCGGACGCAGAACCGCTCGCCCGTACGACCGCGCAGGTACAGCTCGCCGCCGGTGGCGCCGTAGGCGATGGTGTTGCCCGCGATCGTCGAGTACTCGGCGAGGTGGTCGGCGCCCCGGTCCGGGCGGACGATCACACGGCCGCCGGACAGGCCCTTGCCGACGTAGTCGTTGGCGTCGCCCTCCAGGCGCAGCGTGACACCGCGCGGCAGGAAGGCGCCGAAGGACTGGCCCGCCGAGCCGGTGAAGGTGATGTCGACGGTGTCGTCGGGCAGGCCCGCGCCGCCGAACTTCTTCGTCACCTCGTGGCCGAGCATGGTGCCGACCGTGCGGTTGATGTTGCGGATCTGGACCTGGGCGCGCACCGGCTGGGCGTCGGTCGCGGAGTCCGCGGCCAGGGCGTCGGCGGCGAGCTTGATCAGCTCGTTGTCGAGCGCCTTGGTCAGGCCGTGGTCCTGCTCGACGAGCTGGTGGCGCACCGCACCCTCGGGCAGCTCGGGCACGTGGAACAGCGGCTCGAGGTCCAGGCCCTGCGCCTTCCAGTGGTCGACCGCGCGGGTCACGTCGAGCGCCTCGGCGTGGCCGACGGCCTCCTCGATGGAGCGGAAGCCCAGCTCGGCGAGGATCTCGCGGACCTCTTCGGCGATGTACTGGAAGAAGTTGACGACGTACTCGGCCTTGCCGGTGAACCGGTCCCGCAGGGTCGGGTTCTGCGTGGCGATGCCGACCGGGCAGGTGTCCAGGTGGCAGACACGCATCATGACGCAGCCGGAGACGACGAGCGGCGCGGTCGCGAAACCGAACTCCTCGGCGCCGAGCAGCGCGGCGATGACGACGTCACGGCCGGTCTTGAGCTGGCCGTCCGTCTGGACCACGATCCGGTCGCGCAGGCCGTTGAGCAGCAGGGTCTGCTGGGTCTCGGCGAGGCCAAGCTCCCAGGGGCCGCCCGCGTGCTTCAGCGAGGTGAGCGGGGAGGCGCCCGTACCGCCGTCGTGGCCGGAGATGAGCACCACGTCCGCGTGCGCCTTGGACACACCCGCGGCGACCGTGCCGACGCCGACCTCCGAGACCAGCTTGACGTGAATCCGCGCCTGCGGGTTCGCGTTCTTCAGGTCGTGGATCAGCTGGGCCAGGTCCTCGATGGAGTAGATGTCGTGGTGCGGCGGCGGGGAGATCAGGCCGACACCCGGCGTCGAGTGACGGGTCTTGGCGACCCACGGGTAGACCTTGTGGCCGGGCAGCTGGCCGCCCTCGCCGGGCTTGGCGCCCTGGGCCATCTTGATCTGGATGTCGTCCGCGTTGACCAGGTACTCGCTGGTCACGCCGAAGCGGCCGGAGGCGACCTGCTTGATGGCGGACCGGCGGGCCGGGTCGTAAAGGCGGTCGGGGTCCTCGCCGCCCTCACCGGTGTTGGACTTGCCGCCCAGCTGGTTCATGGCGATGGCGAGCGTCTCGTGCGCCTCGCGCGAGATGGAGCCGTAGGACATGGCGCCGGTGGAGAAGCGCTTGACGATCTCGGAGACCGGCTCGACCTCGTCGATGGAGATCGGCTCGCGGCCGGACTTGAAGCCGAACAGGCCGCGGAGCGTCATCAGGCGCTCGGACTGCTCGTTGACACGGTCCGTGTACTTCTTGAAGACGTCGTAGCGGCCCGTGCGCGTGGAGTGCTGCAGGCGGAAGACCGTCTCCGGGTCGAACAGGTGCGGCTCGCCCTCGCGGCGCCACTGGTACTCGCCGCCGATGTCGAGGGCGCGGTGGGCCGGCGCGATGCCGGAGGCCGGGTACGCCTTCGCGTGGCGGGCGGCGACCTCCTTGGCGATGACGTCGATACCGACGCCGCCGATCTTGGTGGCCGTGCCGTTGAAGTACTTCTCGACGAAGGTCTCGTCGAGGCCGACGGCCTCGAAGACCTGCGCGCCGCGGTAGGAGGCGACGGTCGAGATGCCCATCTTGGACATGACCTTCAGGACGCCCTTGCCGAGGGCGTAGATCAGGTTGCGGATCGCCTGCTCGGACTCTATGTCCGTCAGGAAGGTGCCGGCCCGGACCAGGTCCTCGACCGACTCCATGGCCAGGTACGGGTTGACCGCCGCGGCGCCGAAGCCGATGAGCAGGGCGACGTGGTGGACCTCGCGGACGTCGCCGGCCTCGACCAGCAGGCCCACCTGGGTGCGCTGCTTGGTGCGGATGAGGTGGTGGTGGACGGCCGCGGTGAGCAGCAGCGACGGGATCGGCGCGTGCTCGGCGTCCGAGTGGCGGTCCGACAGGACGATCAGCCGGGCGCCGTTCTCGATGGCGGCGTCGGCCTCGGCGCAGATCTCGTCGATGCGCGCGGCGAGGGAGTCGCCGCCGCCGGAGACCCGGTACAGGCCGGAGAGGGTCGCGGCCTTGAAGCCGGGCATGTCGCCGTCGGCGTTGATGTGGATGAGCTTGGCCAGCTCGTCGTTGTCGATCACCGGGAAGGGCAGCAGCACCGAGCGGCAGGAAGCGGCCGTCGGGTCGAGCAGGTTGCCCGAGGGGCCGAGCGACGAACGCAGCGAGGTGACGAGCTCCTCGCGGATGGCGTCCAGCGGCGGGTTGGTGACCTGCGCGAACAGCTGCGTGAAGTAGTCGAAGAGCAGGCGCGGGCGCTCGCTCAGCGCGGCGATCGGCGAGTCGGTGCCCATCGAGCCGATCGGCTCGGCACCGGCCTTGGCCATCGGCGCGAGGATGACGCGCAGCTCCTCCTCGGTGTAACCGAAGGTCTGCTGGCGGCGGGTGACCGAGGCGTGGGTGTGGACGATGTGCTCGCGCTCGGGCAGGTCGCCCAGCTCGATCTCACCGGCCTCCATCCACTCGGCGTACGGCTGCTCGGCGGCGAGGGTCGCCTTGATCTCGTCGTCCTCGATGATGCGGTGCTCGACCGTGTCGACGAGGAACATGCGGCCCGGCTGCAGCCGGCCCTTGCGCACGACCTTGGCGGGGTCGATGTCGAGGACGCCGACCTCGGAGCCGAGGACGACCAGGCCGTCGTCGGTGACCCAGTAGCGGCCGGGGCGCAGTCCGTTGCGGTCGAGGACCGCGCCGACCTGCTTGCCGTCGGTGAAGGTGACACAGGCCGGGCCGTCCCAGGGCTCCATCATCGTGGAGTGGAACTGGTAGAAGGCGCGCCGGGCCGGGTCCATGGAGTCGTGGTTCTCCCACGCCTCCGGGATCATCATCAGCACGGAGTGCGGCAGCGAACGGCCGCCCAGGTGCAGCAGTTCGAGCACCTCGTCGAAGGACGCCGAGTCGGAGGCGTCCGGCGTGCACACCGGGAACAGGCGCTCCAGGCTCTGCTCGCCGAACAGGTCGGAGACCAGCTGCGACTCGCGGGCGCGCATCCAGTTGCGGTTGCCCTTGACGGTGTTGATCTCACCGTTGTGCGCGACGAAGCGGTAGGGGTGCGCGAGCGGCCACGACGGGAAGGTGTTCGTGGAGAAGCGCGAGTGGACCAGGGCGACGGCCGAGGCGAAGCGGCGGTCGGAGAGGTCCGGGAAGAACGGCTCCAGCTGACCGGTCGTCAGCATGCCCTTGTAGACGATGGTCCGGGCGGAGAGCGAGGGGAAGTAGACGGCGGCCTCGCGCTCGGCGCGCTTGCGCAGCGCGAAGGCCTTGCGGTCGAGCGCGATGTCCTTGCTCGCGCCGTCCGTCACGAAGATCTGCCGGAAGGCGGGCATCGTCGAACGGGCGGTGGCGCCGAGCAGTTCCGGGGCGACCGGAACCTCGCGCCAGCCGAGCACCGTGAGGCCCTCCTCGGCGGCGATCGTCTCGATCTGTGAGACGGCCTCCTGGGTGCCCTCCTCGGGCAGGAAGGCGATGCCGACCGCGTACGCGCCGGCCTCGGGCAGCTCGAAACCGGCCACCTCGCGGAAGAAGGCGTCGGGCACCTGCGAGAGCAGGCCGGCACCGTCGCCGGAGTCCGGCTCGGAGCCGGTGGCGCCGCGGTGCTCGAGGTTGCGCAGCACCGTCAGGGCCTGTTCGACCAGAGTGTGGGACGCCTCGCCGGCGAGGGTGGCCACGAAGCCGACGCCGCACGCGTCTCGTTCGTTGCGGGGGTCGTACATACCCTGCGCAGCAGGGCGAGCATCCATGAAGGACCAGTTCTGGCCATTCGCGGAATGCTGGGACGGCTGGCGCGGCGTACGCATCGGCTCTCCCGTCGTCGTCTCAAGTGGCATGTTCAAGGTGCCGAGGGACGACGTTGGCCCTCTGCTCGGTGCAAAATTTCGTGCAGGTTACATGATGGAGCGGTTCTCGGGAAGCGGATGCTTCGTTCCAGCATGCGGACACCACGGGCCGGCGGGGGTACCACGCCTGCGGTGGAAGCTATGGGGACGGAACGGGACAGATCGATGTCCGTCAGTCCAGGCGGGAGGGGCGGCGTCGCCCGCCCCGCGGGTGCGCGACAGGCGTCATTGCCCACAGCGCTTACGGCTCATGCCCCGTGGTCATGCATCCGAAACCAGCGAGTAACGGCTACTTATGCGGCCCAACGCATACTGTGCAACCGGCCTTATCCTACGGCCGTTCCGAACAGGATGCCCAGGGCGTACGTCACACCGGCCGCCGCACCACCGAGGGCGAGCTGCCTGAGCCCGCTGTACCACCAGCTGCGCGCCGTCACCCGGGCCACCACCGCACCGCAGCCGAACAGGCCGAAGAGCGCGAGCAGCACGGCCGGCCACAGCGCGGTCGCACCGAGCAGGTACGGCAGCAGCGGCAGCAGGGCGCCCAGCGCGAAGGAGCCGAACGACGACACGGCCGCGACCAGCGGGGAGGGCAGGTCGCCGGGGTCGATGCCGAGCTCCTCGCGGGCATGTATCTCCAGCGCCTGCTCGGGGTCCTTCGACAGCTGGCGGGCCACTTCCCGCGCCAGCTCGGGCTCGACGCCGCGGGACTCGTAGAGCGCCGCGAGCTCCGCCTCCTCGTCCTTGGGGTGCTTGCGCAGCTCCCTGCGCTCCACGTCCAGCTCCGCCTCCACGAGCTCGCGCTGCGAGGCGACGGACGTGTACTCGCCGGCGGCCATCGAGAAGGCGCCGGCCGCGAGGCCCGCGAGCCCGGTCAGCACGATGGTCTGCTGGCCGACGGACCCACCGGCGACGCCGGTCATCAGCGCGAGGTTCGAGACCAGGCCGTCCATCGCCCCGAAGACGGCGGGGCGCAGCCAGCCGCCGTTCACATCCCGGTGCGTGTGGTTGTCGCGGTGCGCGTCGTGCAGCGCGGCTTCGGTCTCGATGATGGCCACGGGTCTCCCCCAGGAAAGCTAAGCCAAAGCTAACTTTGGACATGTTCTATGTTTCGACAACCCAGAAGATACGCCCGGCATTCCCTCCCCGCCAGCAAGGAAAGGCTCGGCTAACCTGCGGGTTTGCCCGTAACCGCTCATCCGCTACGACCTCTGCACATATGTCGACCGGGTGACGATGGCGCCGGGCGGGCTCGCCGAATCCGCTGCGGTGGGACACATCCGCAAAGGGCTCCCGGAGGACCGGAGTCCCGCAGGAGAGGCCGCGCGCGTATGACATCGATCGCCCGCATTCCCGCTGTCCCGCCGCCCGGCGACGCCGCCGAACTCCGCGAACGGGCGCGCGGCGCGCTGCTCGGCCTCGCCGTCGGTGACGCCCTCGGGGCCCCGGCGGAGAACATGAAGCCCTCGGAGATCCGCGCCCGCTGGGGCCGTATCACCGGCTACGTCGCCGAGCGGCCCCGCGGCACCGACGACACCGAGTACGCGATCTTCTCCGGCCTGCTCCTCGCCCGGCACGGCGCGGATCTCACCCCGGCCCATGTGGAGGCGGCCTGGCACGAGTGGATCGCGGACCGGGAGGAGGGGCCGTTCCGGGGCGCGGGTTTCAGCGAACGCGGCACCCTGGAGAACCTCCGCCGCGGTCTCGCCGCGCCCATCTCGGCCCAGCACCGGCACGCCTGGAGCGACGGCCTGGCCATGCGCGCGGCCCCCTTCGGCGTCTTCGCCGCGGGACGCCCCGCCGAGGCGGCCCGGCTGGCCGCGATCGACGGCTCGGTGAGCCACGACGGCGAGGGCATCTACGGCGGCCAGGCGGTGGCCGCGGGCGTCGCGGCGGCGATGGCGGGCGCCTCGCCGATCGCCGTCGTGGCCTCCGCGCTCGCCGTGATCCCCGACGACTCCTGGACGGCCCGCTCCCTGCGCCGTGCCGCGGCGGTCGCCCACCGCGGCGAGCGCGCGGTCCGCTCGGCGGTCGTCATCGGCGGCTACCCCTGGACCGACCTGGCGCCGGAGGCGGTGGCCCTGGCCTTCGGCGCCTACGCGGCGGCCGACGGCGACGTCCGCGACGCGGTCCTCACCGCGGTCAACATGGGCCGCGACGCGGACACCACGGCAGCGGTCGCGGGAGCGCTGGCGGGCGCGGCCCAGGGCGCCTCCGCGATCCCGGAGGAGTGGGCGTCGGCGATCGGCCCGGCACGGGGGAGCTGCCTGCCGGCGATGGCCGGACATCACGTACTGGAGGTCGCCGACCTCTTGGTCCCCGGGACGTCCCGATGACGCCGCCGGCACCGTGGACGGGGCCGGCGCCCACCACCTCCACGCACGAACGGTCGGCCGCCTGCGGCGAATACGGCCCACAGGGGCCACCCGCACCCGACGACGAGAGAGAAACCGGTGGTGCG